>CALFEN010000268.1 GCA_937950065.1 uncultured bacterium
TTTGGATGTCAGACATGGAGACCTACACCTGATGGATAAGGGAACATATCCAGTATATAAAATTTAGGTTTATTTCATCATTCACTGGTTTTATAAATTTCTTCTTCCTGCCATTTTTTTTGCCATTTTGAAGCAATTTCTTTCAAATCTATTTTTTCACTCATCATAAAAACATTTAATATATAAATATAATTATTTATAATGTTTTTTTGACAAAATACAAATGTTTTGAAGAGAAAATTATTTAAATTTATATATTTGCATATGCTTGACTTTTATTATAAAATAATTATATATCGATATCTCTTTTTGAGAAAAAATTGTCTGGAGGACAAATAGAATGCACGCTATCCAAGTCTCTCAACTGTGGCTGTCTATCGGAGCAGTTTTAGGTTTTTTTCTTATCCACTTGCTCCACAATAATCAATATCGACATCACAAGCATGCCATTCACGCCGCCTCTAACGAGTTTAGTGGAGTACAGGCGGAGATGGAAGCGGTTCAGGAGCGGATTAACTATATCCTCAACGCTGTCTGGAGCAGAGAGCTCCGGCAGGAGGACTGCGATTTTGAACTCTCCGAATTGGACGCTCATTATCGCTTCCTTCGTCGCAGACGTGATGAACTTGCTGGGAGACTCTGGTTCTTGGAGGCTTTCGGACATTAGTTCTTCTCCACAGTTTTTGAAAGGGCACGGTCAGCCGTGCCCTTTCCTCGTTTTTGTATGTTTCAATAAAAAATAATCAAATTTTATATTAGAAAATTTTGTAAGGATTTTTTATAAATTACCAAACCTATCTAATAATATAAATTATGAAAATAAAAAATATTTTAGTTGTAGCAATTTTCACAGGACACATTGTGTCTTCAACTTTTGTGGCAACGCCACTCGTATTATTTTCTGCACTTACTTTGTCCGTGCACGAAACAATAGTTGTCGCCTTGCGATTTAGTAGATTTCTTTATTATAGCATTCTTCACAGTATACTTTAAATTCGCTGTCTTGTGGATATACAGAGATTACTTGTTTCCCACAGTTATCGCATGTTCTCAAAAATAATTTCCTTGGATCCCTTATCTTCATTTTATCCTTAAACCTTTCCTCGAAGTGTTTTTTTACCATAGGTAAATTGTATTTACGATAAAAATCCAATTCTTGTTTTATTACTCTAAAAGGTTTTCATGATACTTCACAGATTAGTGCTTTTTTCAATATATCGTCGCCCACATTGTTGATATTATCAGACAAATCCTGTGCACGAACTAACTCAATTCAGTCTGGAACGTTTATCGGATATTCTTTATCCTGCCATTTATATCATTTCTCCAGAGCTTCTTGTCTAGTCAGTGGAAAATAATCCATTGCTATAGTTTCATTATATCCAAAAGGACATATATAATTTGGGAAAAATTCTCATCGTTCTCAAGTTTTCTGCATATGTTCAATGATTTGTGGAACTAATTTTTCATATTCTTCTTTAGTATATTGTTTGTTCAATATGCAGTATTGTTTATTTTTTAATCCAGCACATCCAAAGAGATTTTTGCAATTTGATACACAGCATTTGCAGTACATAAGATCTGAAGAATCTCACATACAGTTTACTCCAAATATTATATTATAAACGTTTCATCAAGCCACGCTTACATAATAAGTTCTTTGATTGTTTATCCCAACCGTATGATCCATTCCATCTGTATTAAATTGCACAAATTGTGAGTAACGTGTATTATTACAAGAGATTAATTCAAATGAATAGTAAGCATCCTTTGAGTTAAGAAGATTATTTCCTATACAATTCTCACATCATACTATGTTTATGTTTTTTAGGGGATAGTCTGTTGCTATATTTTTCAAGAAATTATTTTTTATTTCTTCCATAGAATTATTTTTCAAAATATTTTCTATTTCTTTCAAATATTCATTTTTTGTATATTCTTTGTTGTAAATATAATATTGTTTACCTGAAAGAGAAACACAGCCAAAACAGTTGCTGCAGTTTTCACACCATATCAAAAAATAAGAATCTCTGCAGTTGTTTGATTTATTACTAAAAAATAAGTTGTATCCATTATCACAGTCTATACAACCATAAGAATTTTCAGAGTTTGAAACTCCTATACAGTCCATTACACTTTTGCATTTAGTCATATCTCCAGAGTAATATGTATTTTCCAGATAGGCGGATTGAAAAACCATATAACAGTCTTTTAACCATCAGGTATGATTTGTATAATCAGAATTTTCATTGCCTATAGTACACAAAGAGAAATCAGGAACATCAAGCACAAGTTCATTGAATTGTTCAAAAAACGGACGGGAGAAGTCAAACTTCCTACTGTAATCTAAAGCATCCCATTTATCACCCCGCCAAAAATCCTGTTCGTATACTTTATAAGGTTTTTCCGGTGAATACATGGATACAATAGTTTTGCCAGTTAGATTAGATGTACGTTTATAAAGTTTCCTTTCATTTCTCCAGATAAGTCTTGACTGCTGCCTGCAGTCCGGACATAAAGTCGGTGCAGGGATTTTGTATTTTGTGCCGTTAAACACAGGTGAAATTTTATCATAAAACTCCATATCTTTGTCTGTGATTGCAAATTCTTGACTACAGTTTGGACACTTTTTTCGTTCTACTATTTTTTCCTCTGTTTGAGTAGCCATAAATTCGTAAATTTGTTTTTCCATTTATTATCGTAGAGATAAAATATTTCAGATTATTATACAAAAGTAGTTTTCAAAATCAATTGAAATATCCCAAAAGTAAAAACTTAAAAAATAATTTATCCTTTTTATAATAAATTTTTTATTGAATTAATAAAAAAAAGAATCTTAAAAAAATTAATTTATTTTAGTACTATCCCATGGTCTTCGGTAAGGATTTTGTTGAACTTTATAAGATAGATCGGATCCATCAAAGATATATCAGTCTCCCAGATAAGTTCTTATATAATTATATTTATTGGCAAGTACAGCACTGGACGTTTTCATTTGCACAAATAGTGAATGATGATTTATATAAAGATTAAAACATTCAGCAAAATCTTCAAACGGATCAGACATTCCGTATCAAGTTACAAAATCTTTGTAAGAGGAAGCTCCAGACCTTGTAATTTCGCTGAGCCGTGAAAATTTATAAAAGATTAGAGACGGGTCGTCCAACGCAAAGGCTTCTTCCCCAAACTCTGTATAGATAGTACTTTTTGTGTTGCTGCTACCTTTTAATATTCACAAATCTATGTGATGTCACATTTCATGTGTCAATACTTCAAAAAATTCTTTATTGCTATTTATCAGTCAGGCGTCTATTGTGATAGTACTGTGTCCTGCGTATCCCCTACGATCAGATATTCATTTTACAAGCCTGATTTTGTATAAAGTATCTGTAATCTTATGTTTCCCTCCAAAAAAAGTATTTAAATTTTTTATAAGGTAAATTATTAGTGCCTGATATTTTATTTTTTGATTTGTATCAAAATCTCAATCAAAACTTGTGATATTGCAAATTTGTTGATTATATTTGCACATTCTAGTCAAAAAATCATCATCCAGACTCAAATCGGAAGATGCGTTATGTGTTTGTTGGAAAGTATCAGTTACCATATTTTTGATAGAATCATCAATTTTTTCTGTTTGCTTTTCATCTTCCTCTTTTTGTTTTTTTATTTCTTCTACTTTTTTCTTCAATTCCTCCAGTTTTGATTGTGTATTGTCTTCGGAATCTTGTTTACTAGTACTAGTTTGTACTGTATCATTGTCAGAGCTCTTCTCATCGTATTTTTCTTGTATGATACCGTATTCCAATATTTTATCGTACTTTCATACTTTCTGTGGTTTGTAACATATAACAAGAAAAATAGTAAAAATTCAGATAAAAATGTTTAGATAAAATTTTATTTTTTTAAAGAAATTAAACCAATTCAGTATTTTTTCCATTTTACTATATTAGGCAGGTAGAGATTCTATTTCTTCTTCGCTATATCCATAAGATTCTTTTATAAATCTTTTCAATTCTTGTTTCTCTTCAAAAGATAGATTTGTATATTTTTTGCCATTGTGTGCTTGAGATATGTCTTCCAAAGCAGGGTATTGATTTATGCTTATCACTATATCATCATAGTAAATATTCTCTCAAAAATTGTTAAACATTCCAAATTTCTTAAATCTTTCATAGAGGTCTTCTGATATAAACGCCATATCTGCTTTGGATAAAAATTTATCGGAGAAGATTTCTATTTTGTGTTCGTTATCATGGAATTTTATATTTTCTTTTTTCACACTTCATTCTATACCTCATCATCATAGTTTTAGAGAGATGATTTCTCTAATGGTATCTTGTTTTTCTCCTTTTGACAACTGTGCCCAATCTTTCAAAATTTCTTTCTGATAATTTTCCCATTCTCCTTTTTCTGCTAATTCTTTGATAGCATCTCTTTCTTTTGAGTCAAAAGTCCCCATTTCATCCAAAGTATATATCCCTCCAAAAGTTATAAGTAGAAGTGCAAATGCAAGTTTGCGGTTTTTAAATTTTCCCAAGAAATTAGTACATCTTTCAGAAAATTTAATTTCTTCTCACATATGGTTAAATGCTTTGATAATTCATTCTTCTTTGGCTATATTGCTGGCTACTCTTACAGTGTCTACAGTAAATTTGGATCATAAAAATGCTCCTCTTGTTAGTCCTCACAGTGCTTCAACGGTTTCTGTTACAGGAGCTATCCATGTTCTAAATAGAGATTTTTTTTGAGCTAGAGTTTTGAGGAAATATACAGTTTCAATACCAAATAATGCGACTCATCAGGCAAATTTTCAAACATCTCATTTTATAGTAGGTTTTCAGTCTGGTCATGTTTCAAATCTTATATTAGAATCACATATAAGTCTTACAGGTCATACAAAGTAAACCAGACTTCGTATAAGTTTTGCTGCCTCCATAAATTTATCTGGCAGAGTAGATGCTTTTGATATATCGTAAGCTCCAATTCAGGCAATACTTATCAACGGTATTTTTTGTATCAAAAATTTTAGCATTTCTGGAGATTTTCTTGCTAGTATTTTCACCTCTTTTACCCATTTCCCCAAATCGTCTACAGTCTCAAATCTCAAAAATAGATTGTCAGCATCATTTATTGCTTCTCATACATATCATGATACTCTGTATTTTTCAAAAACATTTTTCACTGTGTTTCGTACATCATCATTTCTTGTTAAATTTTCTAGTCCTTTTCACATCTTACTGATATCAGCTGCAAAATTTTCTATAACAGCTTTTTCTGATAGTCATCATTTAAAAAATCCTCCAACTCAAGCCAAAAGATCACTTGTTGCGTTCCCAGCTTCTTTTCATATTACTGATACGTTAGCAGAAACTGCTGCTCTGATACTTTTTATATTTTCGGCACTTCATACGAGTTTAAAATGATTTTCTTTAAAGAACTCTTTTGAAAGTTCAAATATAGAGACATTTTTTTCTTTTAGAAAAGCTTCTAGTGTTTTTCAGGATTTTTCGAATTCATCTTGATGTTTGGAGAAAAAATCCATAAAGTCATAGTATTTGTTCATTTTTTGAAAATCTCTGGAAAGAGCATCCAAACGTGGGTTCGCTTCCAATAATTCTGGGCTTCATAGCCTTTTATTAAAAAATTCTATAATAGATTTTTGTTTTTGGAAATTGCCTGTCCATATATACCATGATGCCCTAAGTTGTCCCATATCTCTTCATGCATAGACAAATGGCCATAGAGCGATATGAGATGTCATTTTTGCTATATTCCCCAACAAGTCAAATAATATTCATCATTTACGATATATAAGATAACTCAAGAACATTTTCTCTGTTTCGTTGAGACGTACTGATTCGAGTTTGTCTTTTAGTTTCTCAATGTCTATTTTCCCGCTTAATATAGAAAATTCATCTTTTATGAGTCATAAGCTTATTACTCCGTAGTGGCAGCTTTCTTTGGCAAAGGACCATGCAAGATCTGTGTATGATATAGTATCTTCTCCCAAAAGTCCTGCTATAAATTCAAACATTAATCCTGCACCGTTAAACATGTCCCTACCAATTTCAAGAATACCATATTTTACTCAAGGTTTTTTATTCACAAGAGCATCTACGAATTTTGAAGAAAAAGGCATAAGCTCTCATTCATGTTCTTTAAAAAATTTATCTATATATGCCAATAATTTTTTTTCATTAAGGTTTGTTTTTCCCAATTTATTTTTGAAATAATCAAGGATTTCAGATTTAAAAAATTCTTTAGCCTTGTCAAAGTCTTCTTTTCTTTTTTCTCAATCTTTGGCTTCTTTAAAAAAATTTGTTAAATTTCATGATTTGTCTAGTAATTCTAGATTTCTCATATTTTCTGGGATCTCTTTCCAAAGTTTTTCCCCTTCTTCTTTTAGTTCTTTTAGTTTATCCGAAGCAAAAAAGCTAAATAGTAGCTTTCAGACTCGTCCGTTCAAAGAAAATAGTCATGGGTTATTGTCTACAAATTCGTCTATAGCATCAGGTCAATTTTCTCCATCAACTTTTTTTAATATCAATTTTCTCAATCATAAAGGAAGCATTCCTATTGCAATTCTTCAGACTATAGGATGTTCTGTTAGTTCGGCTTTGTATCTGTCTACCCAGTCAGTAAATTTCTTCTCGTATTTCTCTATAGGTTTTTCTACTGCTTCAACGATATCCTGTTTTAGTCCTGTAAGTTTTAATTTTCAATCTTGTACTTGTTCTCTGGTCTTTATCAATTTTTCTTGTAGAGCTTTCAATAATTCTCCATCTGCTATTCCTTCTATTATTTGTGTTATTTTATCAAAATCAGATTCATTAATTTGTCTTTCAGGATCTTTTAATCTCAATAAGATATCACCGAATGTCTGCTTATCTTCAAGTGATTTTATTTTATCATGGATAGGTAACAATCCTTCGTATAGATTCATTTCATAGCTTTCTATTGCTTCTTTTGTCCCTTCTCTTTGAACGAGTGCTTTTTTGAATCTGTCTAAATCTTGTTTTATACTGGTTATTATTTCATTTCTTTTTTCTGGTGGTAAAGGAGTTTCACCGTTTGTAGAGGGTTGTCATTGTCTTACTTGTTCCAATTGTGTAATTTTTCTTTCTACTCATTCTTCTACTCTCCCAAAAACAGCATCTTTGCCCTTATTTCGTAACTCACCAAATTTTTCTTTCAAACCAAATACCATTTTTATTTTATTTAATTTTTAAATTATGCTCTATCTCCTTTTCCTGAATAACTAATTTTCCCGTCTCAATAATATACTCATAATCATTGTTTTAATCTTTCTATATCTTGTGCTGGCAACATATGTGATAAAAAGTTTACCACATTCTTTCCAGCATTTGGTCAAAACTGATCTACTATACCTTTTGTGATACCGAGTAATCCATTACTTACAAGTGGAGATGGATCTTTATCTCATATGCTGAGATCCCGATACATATAGACGTAAAACAATAATCTATTTAGCACTCAATATCCTACAAGATCAAGTCCCCATTTCCCTATGTGCCAATCGTCGTTGACAAGTCAGTCCCATAGATTTTGACCAGTGATCCCCCAAAAAAATCATGCTTTATAAAGTGCTCACATAATTTTTTTTAAAGTAGCTCCGTCTTCTCGGAATTTAAGTTTATATTTAGGATCTCCAAATAATACAAATTCTATCAGATTTTTCCAATTTTTCCCAGCTTTAAATGGACTTATTTGATTATATAATTCCTTAAATTCCTTCCATGAAAAAACTTTGTCTCATACAGATTGTACAAGTTTCCATCATTTTTTTGCAAAAGATTTTTCTTTGTCAGAAATCAATCATTCTCCACTTTCTGCATCTTCTTCACTTCATTCACTCTTTTCTTCAAGTTTTATAAGATTACGATTTATCAAATCTTCTATCCGTTTATTATGAGCATTTATTACTTCGTCTTTGAGCGTTCCTACGTCCTCACCGGCTTCTTTTTTATTCAAGAATTCCTCAAACTTAACCTTCAGAGCATCAGCAGAGGGGATAGTTCAGTTATATTTGTTTAATTTTTCTTCAAATATTGCTTTTATATCAGCTTTATTTGTTTTTACTGATTCAGGAGTGGCGCTTGATATTGGGTCAATGAAGTTTTTGAAATCGGTTTTTAGATTTTTTGAAATATCTTCTTTTTTCTCTTTTTTCTTTTCTTTTGACTTACTGTTCATGACATCGTCCAGCCGTTTCTCATTGATTTGTCTCAATTCTTTTTTGATTTTTTCTATTTTTTTAGTTCATTCTTTTGTCCCAGCATTATCGGCTGTTAGTGCTTTGATGTATTCCCCAAATTTAATTTTAAGATTATCTGCACTAGGTTTACTAGTAAGAGCAGTATCTGTTCCCATATACTCTTCAAATCTTCATTTCAAGTTATCGATATTTCTTTCTATATAACCTTTTTTGCCTACATACATGTCGTTTACTAGTATGTCAAAATTCTTTTTCATTGCTTTTCTTTCACCGTCAAACCAGCTTGTAGTACGATCCAAAATCCTTCTATCACTGTCAGATTTTTTCTCCTTCTCCAATAGATTATTGTCTTTTAGACTTTGTATCCGATCTTTATGTGCTCTTTTCAGTTCTTTTTTAGCCGCTTCTATTTGTGCCAAATTGTCTCATTGAGATTTTTCTATAAAATTATAGTATTTCTCCATCAAGTTTTTTGTAGAAGGGAAATTTTCTGCTTCAGGGAATCTATATATATGTTCTTCAAATCTCAATAAAATTTTCTCTTCAGAGAGAGTAGTAAATTCTTTTCCTCAATTTTCTATACTTCTTATTTGATTTTCAAAATCAATTTCTATATTTTTTTCGGTGTTGGCAGATAAGTCTTCATCTTCTGTCAAATATTTGTTTTTATTCAATTCTTCTATCCATTTTTTTTGTAATTGTTCCAATTCTTGTGCAGTGTTTTTTATTTTTGTTTCATCTTTACTTTTGACCGCTTCCAAAAATTCATTGAATTTATTTCTCATGTTAAAAGTGGAACCCAATCAATCTATTTCTCATCCTTTAGCAAGATAATTTTCAAATTTTGTTTTTAGGAAATCATAGTTCAATTCAACATACTCTTTTCCTCAATATTTGATATCTTCCATCAAACTATTAAAATGTTTATTTAATGTTTTTTCACTAACTGCCACAGCGTCTGTTTCTGCTACCAATCATGAATTTTTTAGCATATTTTTTCGTCTTTTTTGAGCAAGTTCCAATTCTTTTTTCGTTTCATTTATTTTTGCTTGGTCTCAATTTTTTAATGCTTCTAGATATGCGTCGTATTTTATTCTAAAATCAAAAGTAGTTCAGAAAGTATCTGTTTCAGGGAACCTTCAAATATATTCCTCAAATTTGTTTTTGGCATCGGTTTTTTTAGCATCTAGACTTTCTGGAGTAGCAGTATCCCTACCTGTATTAAAATCTTTTTCAGTAGTTTTTATCATACTGGTAAATTCTTTATTTATTTTTCTTCACTCAAAATATCTTTGTGTAGAATTTTTTATATCTGTTGCTTTTCCTTTTATTCCTTCAAATATTTTTACAGTTATGCCTCATTCTCAACTTCCCCTTTCACCTCTACTTATTTCAACTCTAGCTTTATTTCATATTCTACCGGCTTTGTACATCATAGCTGTCAGCATAACGGCTTGTATAACTTCTTGATAGGACCAGTGGTGCTCATGTTCTTCGCTGAATATTATATCAATACCAGCTCAAGCTCATACCATAGCTCATGATTGGAGCAGTATTTCTGTTAATATTCAAGAGGCTTTTGCTAGTCATCATTTTTCTATCAGTGCAGACATTCATATTTTTCCAAAAACTTTGTTGAATACAGACATTGTAGCAAAAAATAAAGTACTTTTTCACATTTCAATAGCATTATTTCTGTCTATAGGATTCATACCATATAACAAATCTCAATATGTTTCTCCCAAAAATACGTTTGTCATAAATTGATTTCATTCGTAGAAAGAGATTCATTCTCATACTCGTTTCAATCATTTGAGATATCTTGCAACTCATATAGCGTCCAGTATTTTACCTCATACAGCGATAACTCCATATCCACTCAAAACTCCTACGAACATCAAAAGAGCATCTCGTGTAAGACTGTTTATCAATTCTTTTTTTGACTCATCGGACAGATTCCAAAATCATATTACTCACTTTACATCATCATAAAGATTTATAAATTTATCGGATCTCAAAGATTCGTTGTTTTTTATCATTCATTCAATTACAGTAGACTTTAGAAGCATTTTGATTCACATGTGCTTTTGACAAGCCACGTATGCCTCAAATATTTTTGTACGATCTCACTGGAATCCCTTGGCTATCATTTGATCCACGATTTTATTCTTATCCTTGGGCGGCATGTTGCCAAAAGTCTTTTTTAGTTGAGATATCCTTTCAAGTAATTCGTCTATTTGTTTATTTGTTAGACCTACATTTTTAAATTTACTATATATTGATTGTTTTTTGGCGTCATCGTATACATGGCTTTCTTCTTCTACCAGCTGTCCTATGAGCGCCTCGTCGTTTATTATAGTTTTTGCTTCTCTAAATTTATCATTATTCAAAATTTCTTCTTCCAATAATCATCAAATGATAAATGGTACATTATAATTATTTCTAAAGAAATTTATCATTTTAAATTTTTTATCTTGGATTGACTCATTTGGATTATCAAAGATTGCAGCACGGAAATCTTTTGATTTTTGCTCATTTCATTCAAATAACATATTAGCAAATGTTCTTATCCCGTTATCTCATTTAGCATTATAGTCTTCCGGATTATTCAATATATTGTTTACAGTATCCATAATAGAACCTGATAATCCTTTGTATTGTTTATCTCATCTCCATCCTGTCCATTTAAAAAACATTCCATCAGCTTCAGCCTGATAGTATGAAGCCATTATTTGTCAGCTTACTACAGCTAAATATAATTTAGGGTAGTTTTGTTTTAATCTTTCTAATTTATCTTTTGGAGTAGATATATCTACGTCCACTATATGTTTTTGCCCGTCAGGTCATACCAAAAAAGCTTTCCCATCTTTGACATGATATTGTGCGTTACTTTCACTCATTCATTCAAGTCCTGCTCACTGTCTCAATGGTCATCCAGATCTTCTTCATGAACCATCTGGATTTCCTCCTGACCAAGGTGATCAACTTTCGTCTTTTTTCTTTTTGTATGCTTCAACGCTTAAATCTATAAGTTTTTTGCTACTTGGGATTTCATCATAAGTTTCTGCTGTTATTCCCATATTTTCAAAAACTTCCAAAATATGTTTTTTGAAATTTTCTTTTCAACTTTTTTTGACATCTTCTTCAATCTGATCAGCTTTGTCATTTTGTCATTGTTTTCTCAAATCAGCGATATATTTATCCACATCAAAATCAAGATGCTTACCATTGGATGTTAGATATTTTCATTTAATATCTCCATATTTAGCTTCTTCATCAAATAGGGCAGTGATGATTGCTGCTCATCTGGCTATTTCGAGTCAGCCGCTTAATCCATCTCTTTCTGCTTGCTCTACAAGTTCTTGAGTCTTTTTTGTTTCTCTTTTGACGATTTTTACTCATTCGTCCTCTTTACCTCATTTTTCTTTTCTTTTCATCTTATCGTAAAGAGCTTTATTTTGATCTATAATCTCATCATATCAACCAAAAAGTCATCTTTTTATATGTTCAGTCAGACCATATCCTGTAGCTCCGGCCAACGCAAAATGTCAAATAAGTCATCAAAATAGAAGTTTTCCAAGTTGCTTTTTTTTGTATGCTTTCCATACAAGTCAGATAAGTATTCATAATGTTGTTAGAGTAGCAAGCATTTTAGCGTTGCCGTATCACATTTTGGAGTGTTTGTAAGCAACATCTCTTACAGCACCGTACAATCATTGTTTTTTTACCAATTCTTTGAAAGCTTGAGGCATTTCTTTTGGATTTCCCAATCATTTCAACATATCCTGATATAGACTTTCTGCTTCTTCAAATTTTTGTTCAAATTTAATTTTGGCATCTATATTTTCAGCCATTCTCATCTCGTCTCCAAACAATTCTTTTATAAAAGTATCGTATCATTCTTGGGATAGTTTGTAGTCATGCAAGAGCATATCTTTAAATACTCAAGCTTTTTTTAGTAATACTGGTTTTATATTTGATGCATTTTCTTCGATTTTAGCAGCTCAATATTTATTTTTGAATGTTTGCAAAAATTCAGAAGTATATATAAAAGGCCAGATAATATAATCTCTTACATTTTCTTTCCCAAATTGTTGTATTGCTTCCGCGATATATGATGGTTCTTTCAATAGTTTCTCTCAAAGAAGTTTTCTTACTTGTTCCAAATCTCCATTATCGGTATATTTTTCTCACAAAGATTTTAAGTAATTTATAATTTCAGAAATAGATTTTTTTCTAAATTCTTCAATATTTATATTGCTTTTTAATTTTTGGAAGTCTTCTTTTTCTGGAGCAAGAGTAGGCGTAGTTCCTGTGCGTGGTTGTTCTACTTCAGGAGTATCAGCCATATCTAAATCGGGAGCCGTTCATACTTGTTCATTTGGATCTTTAGCCATTTTTGTTTTTGTTTAAAGAAAAATAAATTTTTTAAATTATATCTAAAAATTTTTTTCTGTCAAATATTTGTAATCATTATGAGTATTTTGAAAATATTTTATAGTATCAAATATTATAATTCAACTAAAATTTTCTATAAAAATCTTTTATAAAAAAAGAGTATATATTTCTATACTCTTTTTTCTACAAGTTTTTTTATATTATATAAATTTTCTATTCGTCTTCTGTATTATAATCATAGCCATATTCATATTCGTATTCATAACTCGTAGTTTCATTATCTCCCTCTATATCAGTATCGGAATTTTTTACTTTAGCTACAAATTTTTCTTTTCTTTTTTTCTTTCTGATATTAGAGTTTTCCAAGAATTTCATTTTTTCAAGATGATCTTTGATTCCTAGAAGTTTTTGTAGTCCTTCATGATCTTTTAGTTTTTGTAAAACTTTTTGTTCTATCTGTCTTACTCTTTCCCTGGTGACATTAAATTCTTCCCCAACTTGTTCCAAAGTATATCTAGGTCAGTCTATTCCATATCTCATTTTTATTATTTTAGACTCTCTTTCATCTAGCATTCCAAGTATATGATCAAGATTAGTTCTTACCATTTCTTTTTCTACAAATTGGTCTGGTCTCAAAGTTTTTTCATCTTCGATAAGGTCTCAAATACAGTTTTTGCTTTCATCTCCGACTTCAGCGTCCAAAGACACATTTCAAAATATCACCTCTTCAAGTTTTTTTACTTTTTTGAGAGGGAAATTAAGCTTTTGGGCTATTTCTTTGGAAGTGTGTTCTCTTCAAGTTTTCTGAAATATCTCTTGTGCTGCTTTGTTATAAGCATTTATTTCGTCTATAAGATGTACAGGTATTCTAACATTTTTTGTCATATCTGCAACAGCTTTGGTTATAGATTGTTTAATCCACCATGTAGCATATGTAGAGAATTTAAAATCTTTTTCAGGATCAAATTTATCTATAGCTTTTATTAGTCCAAGATTTCATTCCTGTATAAGATCCATAAAAGATAGTCTGGATCATATAAATCTCTTTGCTATACTAATTACGAGTCTAAGGTTTGATTCTATAAGTTTTTTTTGAGCCATCTCATCACCATTTTTGATCCTGCGTGCAAGTTCTTTTTCTTCATCAGGAGTCAGAAGTGGGATTTTTGAGATATCGTTAAAATAAAGTTTTATAAAATCTTTATACTGTTGGTCATTTACATGATAATTATTATCATATAAGGAAAATTTACGAAGTTTTGATTTTGATCTTTCTTCGGCTTGTTCTCTTTCCAGTATATCTTCTATAGTTTCTATTTTGATACCAAATTCATCTGCAAGTTCATAAAATTTTTCAAGAAGCTCTACTTGTTTATCTATATCATTTATTTCAGAGATAATTTCGTCTTCTGTGATATAGCCCTTTTCCATTCATTTCTGAAGCAAATCTTGTAATCATTTTGTCAACTCACTAATATCATCTTTGAGTTGTTCCCAAAGAGTTTCTTTTACTTTCACTGTCCCTTTTGACATTAAAGATAAATTATTTAATTTTATAAATTATTCTTTTTTATTTTAAATACAAAAATTTCTCTTTAACTCTATTATAGACAATTTTTGGACAATTGCAAGAGAAAATTAGAGATTATTTTATTTGTTGAGATTCTAGGCACAAAATAGTTCCTTAATATTTCTCAAAATGGTTTTTAATTATTTCCTTACACAAAAAATTATTGCTATATTCCTACCGCGAGTTTCACTAGAAATACGAGGAGTTCAATTTGTTCAATCGCTAACAGGAGATGTGATTCTAATATGAGATCTAGTATTTCGGCTAGTTGTGTTTGTTTCAGTTTGCCGTCATAATCTATAATCGTAAGATCATCAGTTATTAAATCAATTCCATTCTAAATTATGTATATGTCATTGAAAACTGTCTGACTCATAGCTTCACACAGACCTACTTCCACCATCAGGATCTTGATTACCGTCGCTTCTCGTAGTACTACCATTATCAAAGGTATTTAGTCCTCTCAAAAATTGCCCTCTCAAATCTATAGTGCTATTTGTGCCGTCGGCAGGTTTTCGTCAAGCAGGGCATGTAGTAGATAAAAAGGCACCTACCATTGTTGTAGGAATCATATTATTTCGTTTTTCTGCGGTCAAAGTATCTCATGACTGTGCCGTAAGTCATGTACTATCTGGACTCCGTGCTTTTATAAAGACATAAAATCCTGCACATAATATTACAAGTGCAGTAAATCATACAATTATTCATTGTTTTATAAATTTTATAAATTCTTTCATTTTTGTATAAACAGGAAAATAAATGGGAAAATTATAAAATAAAAAAAATTATTTTCAAGACTATTTTCAAGATTTTTTATTAGTTTATAATTTGTCTCAAAACGATGTTTTTGTTCTTATTAATCTTAATATAATAATGATAGTTTTTTTCGTGTATTTTTTATTTTACTTATTCCACAAAAATTTATTTTATGAAAAAGGGGGCGAACCCCCTACCAGGGCAGTTCCCTGGATTTTTTAGGAGAGATTCTCCTAGCTGTCTTTTTTGGCACGGTCT
>CALFEN010000269.1 GCA_937950065.1 uncultured bacterium
TTATTCGTTCTCTTCTAAATTTTCTTCTACTGTTTCAACAGGGATGATAGCTTTACCAAGTCTAATTTCCTTTACTCTGTTTTCTATATCGGATTTTAGTTGTTTTCTTGTTTTTTCATCGCTTTGGAGTAATCCAAGTAATCTATCTTTTCATTGGATTTTCTCTTTGCCTATGGTATAAAAAGCTCAAGCTCTGGTTATATTTCCAAAAAGTATTCATGCTTCTATCATATCCAAATCGCTGTCTATTCATTTATTGAATTTAACAACTATTTCTCAAGTTTTGAATGGAGGAGCGATTTTGTTTTTTACTACTTTGACTTTGGCGACATATCATATCTGTTCTTTGGATTCTTCGAGTTTCTCTCATCTCCTGATTTCGATTCTCTGAGAAGCAAAAAATTTAAGAGCATTTCATCAGGTTGTTGTTTCAGGTGAACCAAAAAGTACTCATATTTTAAGTCTTATTTGATTGATAAAAATTATCGCTGTTCATGTTTTGGATAAGATTGAAGTTAGTTTTCTTAGTCACTGAGACATCATCCTTGCTTGAAGTCACATGAAAGAATCTCACATATCTCATTCAACTTCTGATCTAGGCACAAGTGCTGCAACTGAATCTACAACGATAAGTTTGACAGCTCATGTCTTGGCAAGTTCTTCGGCGATTTGTAGTCATTGTTCTCCGTAGTCAGGCTGAGATACGATAAGTTCGTCTATATTTATTCATAATTTCTGTGCATAGGCTGGATCCAATGCATGTTCAGCATCAATGAAAGCTGCGATTTCTCATCTTTTTTGGACTTCAGCGATGGCATGTAGTGCCAATGTTGTTTTTCATGATGACTCTGGTCAGTATATTTCTATAATTCTTCATTCAGGATATCATCCTCATAATATTGTATCCAGTATATATGATCAACTATGGAATGTATTTATTGATCCGTTTCATGTATTATCTCCAAGCTTCATTATAGCTCATTTTCCAAATTCTTTTTCTATGTTCTTCAACGCTTCCTTCAGCATATCGTCTCTATTTGTCATAAGTGTTTTGTTTAATATTAAATACATTCAAATTATATAAATCAGATATCAAATTTCAATCTTTTTTGATACTTTTTGTGACCAAAGGAAACTTTTGTTTACTAAACTATTTCTAGTGATTGATAATTGACATATTTTTTTTTGTCTTTATTATACATTAAAATGTTTTATATTATATTGCAAT
>CALFEN010000270.1 GCA_937950065.1 uncultured bacterium
CTGTCAAAAGCTGTCTGGATAAGTCAGTCAAACCATTGGCTGACATCATATCCTGATCTCACCCAAAGATGAAGCTGCATTACTCCAGGGATAGTATTTATTTCGTTTACATAAAGTTTATTTTCTACAGTATCATATAGAAAATCTATTCTTGGAGCTCCGCCATCACATTTTAATATTTTATATACTTTTTTTGTCAGAGATTTAATATCTTGTGTAAGTTCAGGAGATATATCTGCAGGAATTTTAACTTTGTTTTTTACTCACTGCATAGTGCCGCCATCTGTGGAAACATACTTTTCAGTGAAAGTAAGAAATTCTTCTTTGGTGATAGGCTGCTCTACATGGGTTGTAATGATTTCGCTGTGAAGCTGAGCAACGCTGCAGTTGAGTTCTATAGGTTTGGGAACAGCCTGTTCTATAATTACTTCATTATCAAAATAAAAAGCTATTTCTATAGCGTTTTTTAGATCCTCAATATTGTCTGCTTTGGATATTCATATAGAAGAACCCAGATTACAAGGTTTGACAAACATAGGATATTTTATAGTATTTTCTAATTTTTCAAAGTCTATATCTTCATCTTTGTATATCACAGTATAATTTGTAATTGGTATATCATTTGATTTAAAAACGTCTTTCATTAGTGCCTTATTCATTCATACGGCAGAACCAAGCACTGATGTAGATACATAAGGGATATCCAAAAGCTCCATTATTCATTGGATAGTCCCGTCTTCTCATTTGACACCGTGTAAAACCAGAAATACTACATCAAGCTCAAAAGTTTCTTTTTTATTTATCATTCCTCATTTCTTTGTCTGAGAGAATTTAAATTTTTTCATACTTGTCATATCTATTTCAAATGATAAGTTATCATATTTTGAAGTATCTTTAAAATTATTGATATCCTGAAAATCATTATTGTATATCCATTTCCCGTCCTGTTTGATGTATATAGGATAAATATTATATTTTCCACTTTTTTCAAGTCATTTCATTACTCCATAGGCTGAAGTAATAGAGACATCGTGTTCTACGCTTCTAGAACCAAATATTACTCATACATTTATTTTTTCCATATTTATAATTATTTATAAAACAGTTTATTTTATAATAAAATATAATATTTTTTCAATATTTTTTATATAGAAAGTTTGAGAGTATAATATTTTTGTTGTAAAACTTTAATTCTCATATTTTATTTATTATAAAAACCTTGAAATTTTTGATAAAAACATTAAAAATCTTATATTTAAAAAATTGGATTTAAAATGAAATATATAATATGATTTTCTGGAGGGATAGACAGTACATATACTTCCTGGAAACTAAAGAATCAATGACACGAAGTACTTTTGGTATATCTTCATAATTTTTGAGAATTGGAACCGGGAAAAAAACTTTATCTAAACAATATTGCAGAAAAACTTTGATGTAACTTTGAAATTGTAGATATTCGTAAAGAATTTAAAGATCTTATAATAGATGATTTTGTACATCATTATAAAATTTGAAAGACACCAAATCCTTGTGTTTTGTGTAACCCACTTGTCAAATTTGATATACTGGAAAGAATTAGACAGAAATACTCTTTTGATAAGATAGCTACAGGTCATTATGCAAAAATTGTAAATATAGATAACAATAGTTATATTGCTGCTGCAGATGATGAACAAAAAGAACAGAGTTATATGTTGTATAGACTTGAAAACCAAAGTCTTGTTGAAAATATAGAATTTGTACTATGAAAAGAAAGAAAAACTAAAATAAAGAAGAAACTACAGGATCTTGAGATCCCTGTAGTTAGCGGAGAATCTCAAGATATATGTTTTATCAAAGATTGAGATTATATAAATTTTATAAAAAATTATAGTAAATTTAATAATAAAGAATGAAATATATTGGACAAGAGATGAAATATTATATGAAAACATAAATGAATAATTTATTATACAATAGGGCAAAGAAAATGACTAGGTATCAATACAAAATATTATGTAATAGATATTGATGTGAGAGATAACGCTATTATAGTATGAGATGAAAAAGATTTGTTTAAAGAATCTATCGAAGTATGAAATTATTTTATCAAAGAAGAATTGTTGGTGAATAAAGATTTTGTTTGAGAGGATGTTTATGCAAAAATTAGATACAAGTCATCTCCTCAAAAAATAAAAAGTATTGAAAAAAAATGAGATAAGATTATAATAACATTCGCCGAGAAAGTAAAAGCACCAACCAAAGGTCAACATTGTGTATTTTATAAAAGAATTTCAAGTCAAAATATTGTTGTATGATGATGAGAAATTTATTAATTTATATCTTTAAAAAGATTAAAATGGAAAAGAAAAGAATTATATTAAGTATTTTAGTTATTTCACTTATAATAAATTTGATATTATTTTGAATTTATTATTATATAAACAGAAATTTTGAACTAAAATTAGAGCCTCAAAATAGTGGTTCAAGTATTCCAAAAATTGTAGACAAAAAATATGTAGAACAAAATCAGGAAATATTTACCAAGATAATTGACTTGCAAAATGATGTAATAAAAGCAATAAATAAAGCATGACCAAGCGTAGTAAGTATTATCGTGTCCAAAGATTTACAGGTGTATTATGAAGATCCGAATAATTTCTTTGGAGGATATGTCACTGAAGAAAAACAAAAAATATGATGATGAAGCTGAATAATAGTTTCATCAGATGGTTATGTGATTACAAATAAACACGTAGTAGAAGACTCCAACTCTGAATATACCGTAATAACCAAAGATGGAGACACTTACAAAGTAGATAAAATACGGTTGGATCCAATACTAGATATTGCTATAGTAAAAATAATAGATAATAACTGACAAATCCCTTCAAACCTTCAGCCTGCAGAATTAAATTCTTTTAAAAGTATAGTAAAGATATGACAGTTTGCTGTAGCTATATGAAATGCTCTCGCTGAATATGAAAATTCTGTGAGTTTTGGGATTATCAGCGGAAAGGATAGACAACTTGAAGCTGGAGAGCAAAAAAGCGTATATTTGTGACTTTATCAAACAGATGCCCCTATAAATCAATGAAATAGCGGAGGTCCATTACTTGATATTCAATGAAATGTAATTTGAATAAATACAGCTATAAGTGCTATAGGTCAGGGAATATGATTTGCAATACCTATAAATAAAGAATTTATATCCTCTACTCTGGAAATAATAAAATCTAGAGGAAAGATAGTAAGACCTTTTTTGGGAGTAGAATATAAATCTTTGAATAAATCTATAGCAAAAAATCTTAATTTAGATAAATTTGAATGAATATATATATCAAATGTAGTAACTGGCACAAATGCAGAGAAGATATGATTAAAGAAATGAGATATAATAACTGAAATAAACTGAAATAAAATAAATGCTGATAATAATTTCTTATACCTTTTGTATACTTTTAAACCGTGAGATAAAGTGGATCTTACTATATACTCAAATAAAAAATATAAAAAGCTTTCTATGACACTTTGAGAAAGATAGGCATAAGAGCCTATCTTTTTTATTTTAGGATAATACTGTATTGATTTTCTTATAAAAAGGTTTATAATATAAAAATGTGTTTTAGAAAATATAAATAAAATGACAAACCCAGATTTGCTAACCTGAAAATATGTTTGTAAAAAATCTCCAATTCTAGTTCATCTATCTGAAAATCAAAAACAAGAATTAACAGGATTATTTGGTGAAGAGAACTTAATAAAATATGAAAAATTGATAAAGGACTTGATAGAAGCGGCTGAAAGTAAGTGAATTCAGATATCTATAGAATATGCTTCCAAATGAGTATGATATATATGCATATATGATACAAAAAATACCATATGAATCAAGACTTCTTACACCTTTGACTGAAACAATATTATCATTAATACCTCTATTTGAAATAAGTGTATTTGTTACAATAATAATAATTTATCTGAAATAATAGAAATTTTGACGAGATCATATACAGTAGTGGAACATTTGTGAACTAGACAAAAAGCAAATTTTATAGAAGTATTTGGTGAAGAAAAATTAGAGAGATACAAGGGATTAATTAGAAATTTAATAGATTCAGCATCTCAAATGTATTTGAAACTTGTAATAGATTATATAGAAAAATGATGATGATATATATATATTATGTGAGAATCATCTCTTTTTACTTATACTTTTGATTGAGAAAATCTTATAATAGGATTTCCTAATAAAAAATTTATTTATGATTGATCAAATTCTGATGAATTATTAAAAGAGATACTGAATGGATGAAATAAGTCTTGTAAATTTATTTACTAAACAAAGATAATGTATAGTTTGAAAGATAAAATAGTACTTGTAACTTGAGCTTCTAGCGGTATAGGGCAAGCTACAGCCGAAGCTTTTGCAAAACAAGGTAGTAAGGTGATAATTCATTATAACTCTAATCTGACTTGAGCAAAAGAAACCCAAGAAAAAGTAAACAAGTTTTGATTTGAAAATATCATAATTAAATCTGATTTGAGTGATCCAGTACAAATAGATGATATGTTCCAACAGATAATGCAAGAATTTGGAACTATTGATGTACTAATAAATAATGCTTGATCGTTATGACCCTATGAAGAATTTGCTGATATGGATTTTGTAGAAATAGAGAAACTTTTTAGAATAAATCTTATTGCTCCAATGTATTGTGCACAGTGTGCTGTGAAAATTTTGCAGTCTCAAGATAAGGAGGGAGTAATATTAAACACCTCATCTGTGCATGATAGAGAATTTGGTAAATGATCGCCAGCTATTCCCTATTGTGTAAGCAAATGAGGCTTGAAAAATTTTAATAATACTCTGGCAAAAGCTGTTGCTCCAAAAATTAGAGTTTGTTGAGTAGCTCCATGACCTGTAATTACTCCAATCTGGGACAATGATACACAAGAAACCAAAGATTATTTTGTAAATTCTACCATGATAAAGAGGTGGATAACTCCCGAGGAAATCGCAGAAACTTTTGTGTTTTTAGCTCAAAATGAATCTATTACCTGAACAATGTTTTATGTAGATGGATGATTTAGATAGATAAAGATACAAAAGATATAAAAATTGATTTTTAATCCACTCCTCTATCCGGGTAAGAAATATTAAAAAAAGTATTTGAATTTTATTACTAAATATCTATAATATATCTATAAAAAAGTATTTTCTAGAATTATTACAAATGTAAAAATTTCTTACAAGGCTCTTACACAGAAACGCTATAATGAAAATACATTTAATTCATTATAATAAAAAATATGAAAGTCTTTATATTAGAGGACAATGTTGTCCTAGCAAAAAATATTACAGAGTTTTTGAAACTCAAAGGAGTAAAAGCCGAAACAGATTTTGATGGGATCAGATGATACGAAAAAATATTAAATAATCATTACGACATCTTGATACTAGATATAAATCTACCAGGCATGGACGGTATAACTATTTGTAAGAAACTTAGGGAGAAACAAAATGCTGTCCCTGTACTAATGTTGACTTCTAGGAATACCAAAAAAGATATTGTAGAAGGATTGGACGTGGGTGCTGATGATTATCTTGGTAAGCCATTTGATTTTGAAGAACTATTCGCACGTTTGGAAGCTTTGTACAGAAGAACTGCTAACAATAAATCTTCAGAAATCAAAGTAGACAATATAGAAATCGATATAAAGAAAAGAACAGTAATAAAAGATTGACAATCCATTAAATTATCTACACTGGAATTTGATTTATTAAAATATCTTGCTCAAAACAGAGGTCAGCCTGTAGATAGAAAAGAATTATTTGAAAATGTATGGTGAGATTTTGATGCTCATATGTTTTCTAGGAGTGTAGACGTATATATTTGATATCTTCGTAAAAAACTTGGTGAGGATCTTATCAAAACTAGAAAAGGATTTTGATATTTAATAGAATAAAATGAGTAAACATACAAATATAGATCATCTTAAGAGTAAGAAAATTAAACTTACATTTATTTTCACTCTTATTGTATTTATAGTACTTATGATATCTGAGGTATCTTTTTTAGCTTTTAAATTTATATCTTATAAAAATCTAGAGGTAGGGAAATTAAATGAAAGTACTAATAAGGCATCTAATTTTATAGATAATGATGACAGAGGGATTAAATGATATAATAGGTTCCGTTTTGAAAAAGAAAATCCTATGCCTATTTCTCTTCCAAGACCTTGAGCTAGAGATGAACAGTTTTTGTTTTTTAATTGAACATGAAATATAATATTTTCGTCTGTTGGTAATGAAAATTTTGAACAATCTCTGATAAATAGTATTCTTTGAAATAAAATAAAACAATCAGATTATAGTTTTGAATACAGTGGAGTAGAATTTTTATATTCATTAAAAAATTTTGCAGAGGACGATGGACCTGCGAGACATCTTATAATATTTACTATCAGAACAATATCGTTTTCTGATATCCTACTTGAATTTGTAAATTACTTTGTATTATCTCTTATACTTTGTGCTGCGTTATATTTTCTTATATATAAATTTATCTCATATACATTGAAGCCTGTAGAAGATAATATCAAAGATATGGAGCAATTTATATACAATGCCTGACATGAGTTAAAGACTCCTCTGGCGGTGGTAAGTTCTCATCTTCAGCTTGCTAAATTTAGTAAGAAATATTCTGAAGCTATAGATGATAGTATCGCAGAGCTTAATAGGATAAATTCACTTATAGAAGTATTGATAGAGTTTTCAACTATAAAACAAGAATTAAAGGATAGTACATTTTTGGTAAATGATGTAGTAAAAGATATCGCCAAAAAATATCAGTCAAAACTCGATGAAAAGAATATAAAACTTAACATAAGAGAAGTATCACAAACAAATCTTACCTCAAATCAAGAACATTTTGAGATTCTTATTTCAAATCTTATCTCAAATGCTATAAAGTATAATAATGAATGATGAGAAATCATCATAACAGTAGATAAAAAATCTGTGGAGGTTAAAGATACGTGAATATGAATATCTCAAGAGAATTTGGATAAAATATTTGAAAGGTTTTATCAAGAGAACCCTGCCAGAAATCAAGAATGATTTGGGATATGACTTTCTCTTGTAAAGAAAATTACTTGAATATATGGGTGGAAAATAGATATAACTAGTGAGAAAGAAAAAGGTACTGCTATAAAAATAATTTTTTAAAGACAGTATTCCCCTCAAAAAAATAAATATTGATTTAAAATAAAAATTATGTATTATTAAGTATATTTTAATACATAATTTTTTTATAATGACAACTTTAGATTCATCTATTTGACTTAAAAATAGAGGGCAAATTGAATTGCCAGAGACAGCAATTTCTTCTGTGATTACCATCATGGCAATCAATTATAAAATAAGCGAATATGCTATAAATAAGAATGTTACTAATTTTTATAAAGAAGTAGATTTATGACAGGAAGTGGATTTGTCAGAAATTGTAAATGAATGATGTTTTTTGGATTGGCAGAGTTTCTTGGAGAGTTGTAGAGATACTATCATCGCAGAATTTTATTTGAAAGAAAAAAGACATTATCAAAATTTAAGTTTGAAAAAATTTTGGGATAGTATAAGACAGGATTTGTGTAGTAGATTAAAAATGGATATACAAAAAAAACTTCAGTTTATAAACAATATTTGAAAAATGACAGAGCAGGAGGAAGAATATCACTATGAAAGTCTATGTTTGATGTTATTGGCAAATGAAGCTTTAGACAAGGAGGTTGATTTTGGGTATGTTGAAGTAATCACACAAACTTGAGAAGAGTTAACTAGAGCTGTTCAATAAAATTTATAAATTTAAATTTTATATAAATGAAAATTTCTTTTCTTGGATTATCATCG
>CALFEN010000271.1 GCA_937950065.1 uncultured bacterium
CTTCAAGAGCTATCTTTGCACTAACGATTTCAGAGATTTCCTGTGTAACCGCTGCCTGACGAGCTTTGTTAAATGAAAGTGTAAGAGAGTGGATTATAGCTTTAGAATTATCTTTTGCATTTTTCATAGCTATCATTCTAGCCGCATGTTCACCTGTTTTGTTTTGGATAAGAGCAGAGGTTATCATATAGCTCCTTATCTGTCTATAAATCTCCTTCATAAATTCTCTCTGATTTGGTTCTATGATAAGATCTTTTTTCCCAACATTTACTGTACATTTGTAATCTACTCCTATTTCTCAAATAAAATTTTGGAAAGTATCCATAGAAAGAGGGAATATCTGTAAAGAAGTAGGGATTTGAGTAAGTGAGTTTTTAAAATAATTGAAATATATCTTAATTTCTTTGTATTGTTTCTGTTCTAGTGCAATTTTTAGGAAATCATAGACTGGCAGCAAGTCCTCATCAGCAAAATCATCTTTGACACTCAACGTACCAACTATATTATATCCTGCTCTATCTATGTATGAAAGACCTTTTTTTCCTATTACATAAAAATCTGTTGTTTCTTTTTTATCTTTATTTTCCTCACTGATAAACCTTAATATCTTGGCATTTATAGATCCACATTGTCATCTATCAGTAGTTATTATTATATTCAAGGTTCTTGTAGAATGGACATCTTTTACTTTAAAAAGATCAAATTTATCTCATACACAATTTAGTATCATCATCAGATCCAATAAATAATTTTTGAGGGCATCTGCTTTTTCTTTTGTTTTTTGTAGCTTGATAGTAGAAACAACTTCCAAAGCCTTAGTTATTTTAGATAGGTTAGAGACTGATTTTATTTTGTTATAAATTTGTTTTAAGTTTGCCATCAAAAATTTTGTTAACAATAAAAAAATTGATTTTTTATAATATAAAGATTTTTATATGATTTTCAAGAAAATTATGAATAAATTTTCTTTCATAAATCTTTTAGTTGTTTTTTTAGAGACTTTTTTTCTTGAATATCCTCACTTATAGCATATTTTGAAGAAATGTCTACAAACTGCATCTGTGTATCAGTAAGTCAGTAGATATATCCAGCTCACTGCTGTCTCTGGGACAAAATGTCTTCAAGAATTTCCAAAAATTTTTCAGACAGCTTATCTTTAAGAATACTTTTTATACACTCCTCTATATAAGATATTGAACAATCTTTTCATATCTTATATACATTTGATTTCAAAAGAATAAATATAAGAAAATATTCCTTATTCAAATCTATAAAATGATTTGATAAAAAATCATACATTTCAAACAAAATTTTTATATCTTTGAATGATTGAGTTTGCAATCTCCTTATCATCTCTCACCTCAAAAGACTATTATCTTCAAATGGATATTTGAAGTAATTATCAGGAAGAAGTCTGTAGAGACCTTTAAGTTCTTTGCTTAATTCTATTTTTTGAGTATTATCTATGTCTGATCTCAATTTCTCACTTATTTTATTTATCTTTTCCTTTATTGAAGCAACATCACTAGATGACAATACAGAAATTTCTCCTCATAAAGGCAATTCTTTTTTTTCTCACTCCTTTCATCAAATTTGTTGTTCCTCCATTTAAGATATTTTATTAAATTATTTAAATTTAATTCTTATTCTCTATGAATTTTTAAAAACTCTAATCCTCTTCAAGTCATTTTATCTGATCTCTAATTTGAGCAGCTTTTTCAAATTCCCATGTTTTTATAGCCTCGTCCAACTGCTTTTTGAGATCAAGTAAGATTATTTCTTTCTCTTTTTTTGTAAGCCTTTTTAATCTTTTGACTTTTCATCTAGTCATCAAACTATATTTTTGAGTAATATCTTCATCTGTTTTAACTACTTCCAAAGACTTAACATTTGAAATAGCTTTTTCTGGAATAACGTTATTTTTTGTATTAAAATCTTGCTGGACTGATCTTCTACGATAAGTCTCCCAAAGAGATTTGACTATGGAACCGGTAAATACATCAGCATAAAGCACAACTTCGGATTTTGGATTCCTTGCTGCTCTTCATATAATCTGAATGAGAGACGTTGTAGATCTAAGAAATCATTCTTTATCAGCATCCAGTATCCCTATAAAACTAACTTCAGGCAAATCTATTCACTCTCTCAAAAGATTTATTCATACAAGTATATCTATCTCTCCACTCTTTAGTTTTTTGATAATCTCCCAACGGTCTATAGTATCTATTTCACTATGCAAATAATAAGTTTTATAACCTTTGGAAACCAAAAAGTTAGAGATTTCTTCAGAAGATTTTTTGGTTAGAGTCAAAATAAGAATTCTTCATCATTCTGAAATATGATAATCTATCTTTGAAAAAAGATGATCAATAAAGGCTGGATACTTTTGAGATATTTTGATACTTTTTACTTGAAGATAATCTTTAAGATTTGGATAATCTGTCATAAATCGAAAATATATTTTTAAATAACATATATTATATTTATATAATTTTTTTATTCAAGATGTTTTTCTGATATTTTTTACTTAAATTAAAAGAAATTCTTTTGTTGCTAAATTCAAATAAGACTATTAATATTGTATTTATAATCAATACAAAACAGATTATAAATACTCTATAGTATTTTATTTTAGTTGCTATTGAAAAACAATCTTTTTTCATTAAAAATAGTATTATAGCCGATTTGATTATAATATTGTTTAATATATAATAATAAAAAATGAAAAAAGTACTTATAACTACAGCGCTTCCTTATCCAAACTGACCTATGCATCTATGACATGTAGTATGAAACCATCTACCTGCTGATATTTTTTATCGCTTCCAGAAAATGCTTTGAAATGATGTATATATAGTCTGATGAACTGATGACCATGGTGTTGCTATAGAAATAGCTGCCCAAAAATACGGCACTACTGAAGAACTTATAGTAAAAAGTTTTAATAGAGATTATGTAGATGAACTTACTAAAATAAGCATAGAATACGATATATTTTCATGAACTCATTCATCTGAACACGAAGAAATAGCAAAACAATTTTTTTTGAATGTTGATAAAAATTGATTTATAGAAAAGAGAATGCAAAAACAAGCCTATTGCAATAAGTGCCAAAAATTTTTACCTGACAGATATATAGAATGAACTTGCCCTCACTGCAAAACTCCTGGGGCCAGATGAGACCAATGCGAAACCTGTGGTAAACTCCTTGATCCAGTGGATCTTATTGATCCTGTTTGCAAAATTTGCGGCTCTATGGATATTATCCAAAAAGATACTTATCATTATTACTTCCTACTTAGCAAACTGCAGGATAAACTACAAGCTTGGCTTGATACCAAAGATGAATGGAAAAAAAACGTTATCTGAACAGCTTTTAAATGGCTAAATGAATGACTCGAAGACAGAGCTATTTCCAGAGATATCAACCGATGAATAAAAATACCAAACGATGAAACAAAAAAAATGTACGTATGGTTTGAAGCGTTGTTGTGATATATCTCTTTTTCCAAACAGTTGGGAGACAGATTAAATAGAGATATTTTAAATGAATTTTGGGCTGATCCTGATGCAGAGATAATAAACTTTTTGGGTAAAGATAATATAGTTTTTCATACTATTATATGACCAGCTATATTGATGGCTGATGGAAGATTTCAATTGCCTAAATATGTCTGCGGAAACGAGTTCCTCAACCTTGAATGAAAGAAATTTTCTACAAGCAGGAATTTCGCTGTCTGGCTCAAAGAAATAGTAGAAGCTTTTGACGGAGATGTTATCAGATATTATCTTACCTATTGTATTCCAGAAAGAAGAGATTCTAATTTCTCATGGGACGAATTCAAAGAAAAGAATAATGAATTAGCTAATATACTTGGGAATCTAGTAAACAGAGTGATTACTTTTTCTGTAAATAAATTTGAATGAGAATTTGAAAAATTTGATATAAATACTTTGTGAGAAAACGCTCAAAGTTTGTTGGATAATTTATGAAACACACAAATGGAATTTTGACAGAATTTGTCAAATTTTAGGTTTAGAGATGGACTGGTAAATGTGCTAACTCTTATCAAAGATGTAAATAAATATTTCAATGATAGTGAGCCTTGGGTGGTTGCCAAGACTGATGCAGCCAAAGCCAGAAATATAATAAATTTTTGCTTGTATATGCTGATAAACATAGCTATATTATTACAACCATATTTGCCGCAGACAAGTAAAAAGATACTCACAGCGTTTGGTTTAGAAAACGAAGTATTTTGACTTAATGATGTAAATAATCTATCTTTACCGAAAAATATTAAAATAAAAAATATTCCTATACTATTTAAGAAGCTGGAGGAAGTGGATATAGCACTGTTCAAAGAAAAACTGTGATTGTAATTTTATTCTACTAGAATACCAGAAAAATTTACTCTTGCTAATGTTTTAGTTGATCAACCATTGTGCCGACATCTAAAATCAAAATAATCTGTAGTTCCATTTGCGTCTACTAGTGTAGTATTAAACGATGCACTACCAAAAGTAGCTCAAACAGGACTCCGACTTCATTCGCTCAATTCTGCTCAATTCTTAAAAATTTTTGCTATAGTAGAGGTTCCATCGTTTATAGTATTAACTCTACAGTAAGCAGTGAGGAGATATTTCCCTGCTCTTTTTGGAGTAAAAACGCTACTAGAAAGATCAAATTCATTATTTGTGTCAAAATCTTCATTATTGAAAATTACTTTTGTATTAGTACCAGTAGGGAGTGATGTAGAAGATCAAGAAGCTTCAAATGCTGATCTATTCTGTATTTTTTCTATCACAGCATTTCGTTTAGCAGCAGTTAGAGTTTCATTGTTACTTACATAGAATCCTCCGATTGGTGCAGATTCAGTAATTCAAGGATTGGACGTAGACCGTGCCTTGACCAAAAAGTACGTAATACTACAGATAGAAGAAAAAATTAAACTAAAGATAATGGATTTGAAAATAAATTGTTTCATTTTATTTAGTTTTTAGAATATAAATAAATATATATTAAATAATAAAAATATAAAATCAAGTCTAAAATTTGTTAAACTAGAGGAAGTGGATATGGCACCGGTCAAGGAGAAGCTAGGGTTGTAAATACATTGTGTCAGAAGTTTAAATCAATATCTTAATTTTTCTTTGTCCGTAATAAATAAATTATTTTGGAATGTAAAATGCTATCAAATTGATAATAAAGTTTATTTAATTTTCATACAAAGTAGAGATATATTTCAAATAGCTCCTGCTGAAGCTATCCTCCACATTGCTAGAGACAACGTCCTAGACTCCCTCATATAATTACCAGCATATCAACCACCCGTGATAGCCACATATCCTGTAGGACATCATAATAAATCAACAGCATCGGTAGCAGCAGTGTTCCGAGTATAACTTGTATTATTTACAATATTAGCAGTGTTTACACTACCATCACAATTATAAGCTTTACCTTTTGCCGGATTTTCTACTTTACAAAATCTATAGTCTATATCCAAGGTTCAACTTATAGCTGTAGCAGTTCAATCGTAACTGATTTGAGAAGTTTTATTTACTAGAGTGTTCCATTTGGCTGCTGTTAACGTGTCACCATTGTTTACATATAAACCACCTGCTGGAGACTGTTCAGCGAGTCAAGGATTTGTAGTAGACCGTGCCTTGATAAAAATATAAAATCATACACACATAATAATAAGTGCTACCATTCAGGTAATAATTCAATTTTTGACTAATTTCAATATTTCTTTTTTCATTTTTTTTATAAAAAATAAATTTTTTAGTATTCTTCTTTTGTCTATTATAACATTTTTTATGATATTTTCAAGAAAAAATTTTTTTCCTGTAAGTATTTATTTTCACATATTTAACCACAATCCAGTGTTATTATATTAATTTTGTATTTAAAAAAAACGGGCAGTGCCCGTTTCTTGTTCTATCAAAATTATATTAAATAATTTTATAATTTACTATACTTTTTAAATCGTAACACGATTTATTCTTCATCGTCAAGTCATTTAACTTTACCTTTTCTCTCTTCCATAATTTTTTGAGCGATAGCATCAGGTACTTTCTCATATTTTGAGAATTGCATACTTGGTGCAGCTCTTCATTGAGTAAGAGATCTAAGTGTAGTAGTATAACCAAACAATTCTGCAAGAGGCACTTTTGCTCTAATAACCAAAGCTTTTCATCTTTGTTCCTGTCATTCTATTCTACCTCTTCTACTACTAAGATCTCACATCACATCTCACATATATTCTTCAGGAGTACTAATCTCTACATCCATGATAGGTTCAAGCAACATAGGACTTGCCTTACTAAATGCATCTTTGAAAGCTCTATAAGAAGCTACTTTAAAAGCTACTTCTGATGAATCTACCTCATGGTATGAACCATCATATACTGCTACTCTTATATTTATAATAGGGAATCAAGCAAGGATTCATTTTTGCATAGTTTCTTTTGCTCCTTTATCAATAGCAGGAACAAATTCTCTAGGAATAGATCATCACACTAATTCATCTTTAAATTCATAATTTTTACCTTCTTCTTCAGGTATAGATTCCAAACGTAAGAAACAATGTCCGTATTGACCACGACCTCAAGACTGTCTTACGAACTTACCTTCACCAGATGCTGTAGATTGAATTGCTTCTCTATATGCAACCTGTGGTTTACCTGTATTTACCTCTACTTTATGTTCTCTCTTTAGTCTGTCTACTATAATTTCAAGATGCAACTCACCCATTCATGCTATAATAGTTTGTCCAGATTCTTCATCTGTGTAATACCTAAAAGAAGGATCTTCATCAGCAAGTTTTCCAAGCGCCAATCACATTTTTT
>CALFEN010000272.1 GCA_937950065.1 uncultured bacterium
CTGGATTCATAGTTTCAAAAATAGCTGTGTAAGTCACTCAATCTATATCTACAATCCCATCTTTATTTAACTGGTATCATTCTGTATGATCTGGCAATATTTTTAATAATTCGTCTAGTCTGTATAAGTCTACAGTTTTAGTCCCGCTTATTCACTTTCATTTCAAACCATTTTTCTCAAACCATTCTGGATTTGTTATTTTCATATTATCTAATATCTTTTTTATTATAATTCAACTACACGATAAAACAGAGTTAGTTATATTTGTATCTCTATTAACTGTGGTGTAAATTATTCAGTCTATATCTACAGTTCCGTTAGCTGTTACTTTATATTTCCTTTCGTCTTTATCCAATATTTTTAATAATTCTTCAAGGTTATATAAATTTATTTTTTGATTTCAAATTAATCATTTTTTATCCAAAACATTTTTCTCAAACCATTCTGGATTTTCTTTTTTCACTTTCCCCAAAACTTTCCTCGCAATAAATCAACTACATGGTAATTTACTATTATCTGGATTCATAGTTTCAAAAATAGCTGTGTAAGTCACTCAATCTATATCTACAATTCCGTCTTTATTCACTTGGTATCACTCTGTATAATCTGGTAATATTTTTAATAGTTCTTCAAGATCGTACAAATCTACAGTTTTAGTTCCGCTTATTCATTTTCATTTCAAAACATTTTTCTCAAACCATTCTGGATTTTCATTTCTTAATTTTCCTAATATTTTGTTTGCTACATATCAACTACATGGTATACGGCTGTTTTGTGTTGTCATACCAAAGATGACACAAGTATAAAGACGACCGTTTATTTCTACCGTCCAGTCCTTTTTTAATTTATATTTTTCCAGATGAACGCCATCTTCTATCAAAAAAGATGCATCTATTTCTCAAATATTATACAATAATTGATGAATTGATACTACTTTTCATATCTTTTGTCAAGTTGACTGTCTGTTTTCTTTCTCGTCTCTATCCCCTTGGGGATTGGATTGTTTTGACCCTTGGCGATAATTATATATCTCCCGGCATGAAGGTTCTATTATAACTGTATTTTCATGATTTTTTGGTGCTAATGAATTATCATTCAATACTCTCATTATTCTTCATGTTCATTGTAATCTTTTGGCAGTAGATTGGCTTGGGTAAAACCATATAGCGGCTCTGAGTGTCGGTAAGTCAAATCATTCGGCTACTTTTGTCACTGTCAAAATAATATCTATTTCTCATGTATTAAGTTTTCTTTTGATGTCTTCTATGTTTGCTTTGTTTTTATATGATTTATTATTACTTGTCACTCTTACGGCTTTTATTCATCTGCCTTTGAGGTATTGAGTCATCTTTTCAGCTTGTTCTATAGTAGAACAAAATCCTACTCAAGGTAAATATCATCAGTTTTCTTTTTTCGCTTGTATATAGCTGTCAGTCAATGCTTCATATACGTATTTTCAATCTTCTGTTACAAATTTATCAGATAAACTATCTAATAATTCTTGAGTTATTTTAGTTTTGTCTGTATTTACATTTCCAATTCATATATTTATGTGTCTTGGAAAAATAAGAATTCCTTCTCTTACGCATCTTGCTATAGAAGCGGATACTATAGTTTCGTAGCTATCTTTTACACTCTTGTTTAATAAATCAGGAGTGGCAGTAAACAATAGATGTATCTTTTTTGTATTTATCATACTTTGTATTTCTTCTATTATATTGTCGTGAGGACTTCAAGTTAATATGCTATCTAGTGCAGTTTGGGTCGTATCTCACAATGATCTATGTGCTTCATCCCTGATGACCATTCCTATTTCATCAAATAATTTTTTTAATAGAATTTCATTGTCTTTGATAGATACCAAAGATTGATAGGTTGATATTATTATTCATTTCTTTTTTTTGTTTTAGACTCTCTATACAATCTTTAAACTGTTTTTCAGATAATTCTCAATTATTACTACTTATCAAATGTATTTCGCTTTCTAGTCATATGTCTTCAAGTTCACTTTTTGTTTGTTCAGATAGTACATTTCTTGGTATCAATATAAGTGTTTTTAGTCAAAGTGCTGAAATTATTTCTCAAAACAATCTTGTTTTCCCTCATCATGTAGGTATTTTTATCAATCATTCGTTCTTTCATTCTATTAGCATATATACTATATTTATTAGAGCTTCTTTTTGGATAGGTCTTAAATATTTTTCTCTTATTTTGAGTATCAATTCTAATATAATTTCTTTGTACTCTACTGGTATTTTGGAATTATCGAGTGAGGAAAATAGTTCTTCAGAAATTTTTTCCAGAATTCTATCTTTTTTTAACCACCTTAAAATAATTTTCTCTGATTGTTGAGGGGGTAGATTTTTTTTGTATAGTCTTCAAATAATTCCCTTTTGCATAATTAAATATCATATAAATATAATTCTAGATTATATTTTTTTTTGATTTATTGTCAAAAGTTTTATTATGAATTGTTTTAAAAAAAATTATATATAATCTTGAAATTTCTTGTAAAAAGAGTAATATTTTACTCGTGTTTATTTTTTAAAATAAAAAGATGGCTGGAATAGAATCGAAATATATTTGGCACAACGGCAAGTTTGTGGAATGGGATACTTGTCAAGAACATAATGTAATGCACTGACTTCATTATGGTACGAGCGTATTTGAATGAATAAGGTTTTATGAAACCCCAAACGGTGTAAAAATATTTAGACTTAGAGAACATATTGAAAGACTTTTTTTGAGTGCTTCAGTATTGGATGTGCAATTAGAATATACAATAGATGAAGTAATAGATATCTGTATAGAGTTGATTAAGAAAAACGAACTAAAAAGTGGATATATTAGACCTATTGTATATTACGGATACAAGAAAATGTGACTAGATCCAATCGGAGCTGAAGTGAATTTTAGTATTTCAGCCTGGGTATGGGGGAAATATCTTAGTGATAAGCCTGTCAAAGTATGAATATCAAAATACAAAAGACTACATCCAGAAACTGCTGAAATGGCTGCTAAAGTATGATGATATTATTTTAATTCTGTGTTGGCTCATAGAGATATAGCCAAAAAATGATTTCAGGAAGCTTTATTACTTGATTGTAATGGAAATATAGCCGAATGACCATGAGAAAATATATTTTTTGTAAAAGAGAATACTTTGTATACTCCAAGTGTTTGAAATATATTGCCTTGAATAACTAGAGATAGTATAATCAAAATAGCCTATCAGGAACTAGGAATAAAGACTATAGAAACCCAGATTCCGAAAGATGAGTTTAAAAATTTTGATGAAGCCTTCTTTACTTGAACAGCTGCAGAGGTTACAACTATAGATAGTATTACTGATATAGATTGAATCATAAAACAATATCAGCAAAATCTTTGATTAAAGCTTAAAGATATATACTCAAAAATAGTTACTGGACAGATAGATAACTATAAAGATTGGCTATATTAAAAAAAGATTTTTTAATAAAAATATTGACATATTAAAAAATTTAATTATACTATAATAGTTGATTTACTTTTTTCGGGCTTTAAAGTAAATCAGCTAAATTTATGCAATTTTCTTTCATTTTAAAAACTGCCTTTCCACAAGGTAGTTTTTTGTTATTTTATTTTTAAACTTTTTAAGATTTCATTTATTTTATCTATATATTTATCAAAATTTGACTGTTCAGCATTGTAAGTAAAAATATATGCACTATTTCATTTTAATGTCCACATTTGCATTCGTTTTAGAGGGATGTCATATCATTTCAGTTTCCCAGTATAAATTATTTTATATCAATCGCTTCATCCAAAATTGGTATATCATTCATCTTCTAATACAAAGTTTTCAAAATTAGTACTTTTTTTGAGTATATCTATTTGTTGTGCAGAAAATTTGTCTAGATTTTGACCAAAATTATTTGAAATTACTAGGTTTATGTTTTCTTGGAATTTATCTCAATCTTGTTCTATCGGTGAAAAAGCACTAAATATAGTATTTTGTACTGTCTTGGTAGTTCGGTTGTTAGGATATTGCAATGTTATTCCGTAGTTTGGATTTTCATAAGATATCCAATCTTTGTTTTTGTTTTGAGGTCTCAAGAAAATATATAGAGAAAGTCATATTATAATTAGAATAAAAATAATAATATATCATGGTTTTATTTTTTTCCCTTTTTTCATTTTTTATATTTAAAAACTTTTTTATTAATATAGGTAAGTTTGCTTTTTTTTCAATATTATTTTCTTTTAAGTAAGTATTTTTTTCAATTTTATATTAAAAAAGCGGGGGACGGCTGACCGTCTCCCCGCTCGGGTTGAGATTGTTTTACAGGCGGATGACTTCATCCAGTGTAGCAAGATAGTCTTCCATCATTTTGAAGGTAGTGTCTCCCATGTGTGCGATTCGGATTATGAGCGGGTTGCCTGTCGCTTGCAGAGCTTCGTTGAGCTTCCCGTAGCCGGGGTCAAAAAGATATCCCCGCAAACGCAGAGCTTCCTTGACCTGTTTGAGGTCGGCGATGGTCATGCCGACGGGGCACTGAACCGTAGTTAGGGAAAGAGATTGGGCGTCTTCCGGAGCGAAGAGTTTAAATCCTTCAGGCAGGGATTTTGTCCACTGGGTTACCATGCCTCGCAACATCTGGTGTCGTAAGAAGCGTTTATCGACACTTTCTTCGCCCACGATGTACTGGAGTTGCAGCCACATCTGGTTGGCAAGAGTGCCGTTGGGAGTGGAAAGAGTCTGATACTTCGCTGCACGCGGCAGATGAGCCAGCAGGTCGGTGGTGTAGCCCTTGTTTTTGATGGACTTGGACTTTTCCACGGCCTCAGG
>CALFEN010000273.1 GCA_937950065.1 uncultured bacterium
TTTTTAAAACATTTTGAGAGCCAAAAATGGCATTAAAACATTTACAATTTTTTTATATTTATAAGTAATTATTTGTAAATGTAAAGTTATTCTTTTGTCTCTTTGTTTATTTAAATATTTATTAACATAGTCCAAAAGCTCTTTTGAACTCTTATAAATAAGTATAATAATTTCAATAAAAAATACAACCTAAAATTTGCAAATTTTAATTTTTTGAGTATCATTAAATCATAACCAAAAATAAAAATTTATTTATATAAACCAAAAAGAAAAATGTTAAAAAAACTAATGGCTCTTATGCTAGTAATGTTAATGGTGACATACAATACAACATTTGCAGCTAGCACAGACGAAACAACTACTGACTGATCAAGCAGTTGAGATGATCAAAATTTAGATGCTGTATTACAAGACGCTCTACAAGACGATTCTACAAGTACAGGTTCAGAAGCTCCTAGCGACACATGAGACGCCGCTACTACTACTGACACTGCTACTACTGATACTACAACAGGCAATACTAATACTGCAGGATGGGGTTATCAAGATTCAGATCTTATAACTGCTACTGTTACATCTGATACTGTTGTATTGAGTTCTCCTATATTAAAGGACAACAATGGAACAAACATCATTAGCTACAAAGTAAAATACTGAACAAAATCATTTGCTGAACCATTAGATACAAGTGCTGCAGGTACTAGTGACGTAAAAGAATATGTTGCAAACTTCCAATTAAGCGGTACAACTCTTGTTCCTACTGATTGAGCTACAGATTATTCAGGAACAGACACATCTATAAATATAACTATTAACGGATTGACTCCTTGAACAACTTACTATGCTGTAATCTATCCTCAAAATGGTGAAAGCGTAGAATGAACTCCTTCAAAAGAAGTTATGTTCCAAACATCTGCTGCACAACATGATGCTGCCGGAGCAAACGGTGCTGATATAAACGCTAAAGCTGATGTTGAAGGTACAAAAGTTACTGTTACATGGACTCCTGTAGAATGAGCTGCAAAAGTTCAAATACAATATCCTTATGACCCTGAATGAAAAAATACTAAAAAATTAGCTGACGTTCCTGCAAGTGAAGGTAAATTCACATTTGATATGGGATCAGGTGCTAGTGATAGCATAGTAAAAGTATTTGCTATGAACTCTGTAGGTGAACAAGTTGGTAGAGATTATCAAATATCTCTAAAACCTGGTCAAACTACTATCAAAGCTCCTAAAGTATGACCTGAATCAACATTATTAATGTGATTATTGGTACTAGCTATATTACTATATATCACATATAGAGTTAGAAAAATCGAAAAAGCTTAATTAAAAATATATAAAACAAAAAACCGGTAAGCTTACCGGTTTTTTGTTTTTAAAAAATTTTTTTATTCATCTGTAGATAGACTAATTTTCCTTTGAGATAGTAGACTATCAATTTTCCTTATCCAAAATTCCTGAACTTCTTTTTCTTTACTCAATTGAGCTAGAATATTTGCTACATTTATTGCTCAAGCAAAATATGTAGCTTCGACATCAATTCATGAAATTTTTTTTTGATCTTTGATTATTGATCTATACTTTTCTTGTTCTTTGAAAAAAGTTATAATTAATCAAGCAATCTTTGTTCATTCTCACAAAGAAGTACGATAACTATCCGCTTGAAAAACTCTAGGAGTATGTTTTTCTGTCCACAAAAGACTATCTATAATCTGTTGCTTCCAACGTAATATTTTTTTGTTACAATCTTCACAACGAGAATCTTGCAACTCTGTGTCAGCATCCAAATCTACAGTATATCATCAAATCAAGAACTCTTTTCAATCTGATCATATTAAATTTGCCATTTATATTGTGTTTAAATAATAAAATATACTTTAAAATTAAATATATTTATTTTTATACAAAAGTCAATTTAATATTTTTAAAATTTATTTTTACACAATATAAAATATATGAAAATAATATAAAACTTTATTTTTTTCTAAATCTCGTAATTCACGTTTTATATTTTTAAACAGGCTATGCCTGTTTATTTTTGGATAGAAATAGTGAAATCCTTTCAAATCTCAAATTCTACAGATCAAGCTTTGCTGACTCACTTTATATTGTCTGCATATTTTTTCAAAACTTCTATATTTTCTTGAGTGTCAGATATTGTTATCTGGGCTACTTCTTCTCATAGTTTAATAGAATTTTGGCTTTTGTACTGTCTCATAGCATCTACAAATACAAATAATTTTTCGGACTCTTTATTTAAATTCTCAAAATCTGAACAGTCTACAATATTCTTTGGATAACTTGTTTTGTGAATGCTTATAATTTTTTCCTGCTGGACAAAATAAGTCTGGTAAAGCTCTTCTGTGATATGCGGCAATATCGGAGCTATCAGTTTGATTATAGCAAAAAATGTATTATAAAGACTATATTGAGCAGAAGCTTTTTTTATTTCTCCGTCTTCATACTTTTGAGGATTGTAAATCTTATCTTTGACTATTTCCAGATACTGATCGCAAAAATCTCTCCAGAAGAAACTTTCGAATTCTATCCTGGCTAGTCCAAATTCAAATCTTTCCAAAAAATCTGTCATTTTGTCTGCCACATATTGTGCCTTTTGCAAAATCCATTTATCTAGTGGCTGTATATTTTTTTCATCAAAGATTTTAGAAAAATCAAATCATTCTATATTTTTAAACACAAAGTTTGCAGAGTTCCAAAGTTTTGTCAAAAGTTTTTGTCATTTTTTGATTTCTTCTTCATCAAGGATTACATTTTTACCAAGACTTCATCAGCAAGCCCAATATCTGAGTGAATCTGCACCATATGCAGCGATAAGCTGTTCCGGTCATTTACCAGCGTTATTTTTGGATTTTGAGATTTTCTCTCATTTTTTTGCTAATACATGTCATGAAATCATGATATTTTTGAATGGTATCATATTCCTATGATACATACTTTTTACTATTGTATAAAAAGCCCAAGTGCGGATAATATCATGAGCCTGCGGTCTCAAATCCATAGGCAAAATTACTTCTTCCAAAGAATTCTCTTCTCCCCAGTTAGCGTTGACCAACGGTGTCAAAGAAGAAGTTGCCCAAGTATCCAATACATCACTGTCTGCAACAATATCATCACGAGTATGTCAAGCTGGTAGGTTTTGAGGCACATCACTCAAAGGATCTATAGGCAGCTGACTTTCATCAGGTAAAATTATTTCTCATGTTTTTTTGGAGTACCATACAGGTATAGGTATACCAAAAAATCTCTGTCTGGAAATACACCAGTCCCATTTTAAGTTTTGAACTCGGTCTATATATCTTTTTTTCATATAGTCAGGGTGCCAGTTTATCTCATCTGCCATATCTAGAAGTTTTTGTTTTTTATCCATTATCTTGATAAACCACTGTCATACATTTATAATTTCCATAGGAGTGCCACATCTCTCGTGAGTTCCTACGTCATGTGTAATAGCTTTTTCTCATACCACTTTATTTTCCTGTTTTAATCTATTTATTATTATTTCTCTGGCTGCATGTAATTTTTGTCAGTCAATCTCTGCTATTCCTGTATCCTGAATAATTCAGTATTGATTTATAATTATATTTTCAGGTAAATCATAGTTTTGTATCCAATACATATCTGTTTCATCTCAGTAGCTACAGCACATCACTACTCAAGTTCATTTATCTATTCATACTTTTTCGTCAGCCAGAATTTTTACTTTTTTACCGAGAGGGGTAATTATTTCTTTTCATATAATACTAGTATATCTTGCATCTTCAGGGTTTACAAATACAGCTACGCACGCAGGCAGTAATTCTGGTCTCGTAGTGGCTACTATAATGTCTTCTCCTGTGGATAAGTTAAATTTTAGATCATAAAATACAGAATTAAATTCTTTGTCTTCAACTTCGGCCTGGGCTACAGAAGTTCAACATTTGGTGCATCGCAAAGCCGGTGCCTGTTTTTTGTAAATAATTTCATCTTTGAGTAATCTCAAGAATGATTTTTGAGAAATTCTTTGGACTCTATGAGATATTGTTGAATAATTCAAAGTCCAGTCTACACTTAATCACAAAGACTGCCATAATTTTTTGAATACTTCCCTATAGCGTGCAGTGGTATTTAAACATTCCTGCACAAACTCAAGTCTTCATACAACACTAGCTTTTTTGCCAGTTTCTTTTTCTACCAAAATTTCTGTAGGCAATCCATTGTCATCAAAACCAAATGGATAAAAGACATTGTAGCCTACCATTCTTTTGAATCTGGCAATCACTTCTGCCTGGGTATAAGAGAAAATATGTCATATATGTATTGCTCCGGAAACTGTAGGAGGCGGAGTATCTATAGAATAAACAGGTTTTGGACTATCTTTTTCAAATCAGTTTATATTGTTTTCTTCCCAAAAATTTTGCCACTTTTTTTCTGAATCATTTATACTATACATATTTTATTTTTTTAAATTTTAAAATAATACATTCTAATATATCAATTTTTCCCAAAATATCAACAATTTTTTGCCCTATATAATATTTTATTTACTGTAATAAAAAAAGTTATACAAAAAATACATAATAAAAAATTTGTAAATATTTTAAATTAAAGCTTATTTTATAAAAAACGAAATTAATTATTTTAAATCCCAGTTTATTCAATCCAGAGTTCATTTTATCACTGCCTTAAAAAGAGCTATTTTATTTTTACCGTGAATGAGAATAAGATAAAAAAACCAAAATGTATGAAGCCACAATGCAAAACAAAAGAACATTATTCTTTCTTTTGGGGTTCCATTCTTTTTTACAAAGAAAATTCTATTTCTAGATTTTTGGTAAGCATCAGAAGGACTTCATATGAATGATTTCTCAAGTCTTGTCTTGGTTCTTTCCATATGATTTATTCCAAGCTTGGACGAAACTATAATAGGAAATCCCGACAAATAACATCTATACGAAAAATCTAAATCTTCATATACAAATTGAAATCTTTCATCAAATTTTATTTTTTCAAAAATTTCTCTCTTGCCAAATAATGAATTGGCTCAAATCATCTTTACGACCGAGTAAGGAGCTTGTCATATAGTATTTAGCACAACCTTGGAAAGGGCAAAATTAAATTCTTTTATTCATTCTGATTGAGAAACTCAACTTTTCCTATAAATAATCTTGGGAGAAAATATAAAATCTCTGTTTTGTTCATCGTATATTTCAGAATAAATCTGCAAAGTTCTCTCAAAAAAATCAGCGTCAAATTCGTTATCATCATCAAGAAAATAGAGAAATTCCTGTTTTGATTTACTAACAAGATAATTCCTGAGCCATGATACTCCTCTACCATAAAAACAATCTGCATTGATATTTGTAAGTAAATTTACATTGTGTCTAATATCTTTATTTTTTATATATTTAAACAAAAAATAATGTAAATTATCAAATTCATCTTTGGAAAGTTTTTTATCAACTGCCACAAACACTCTTTGAGGGGAAAGAGTTTGTTTGTCTATACTCAAAAATATATTTTTCAAATTTTCAAAATTTCCACGTGTAGGTATAAGTAAATCAAATTTCATCTAATATAATATTTTCTAAATTATTGTATTTATAAAAAAATAATGATGATTTTCAAGTGATTTTTTTATATTTAACTATAAAATCTTTGTGATAGAAATAAAAGACACTTTCTTGAGAAAGCGTCTTTTTTGTTATTCATATCTAAGTGCATCTACAGGTTTTAGTTTGGACGCCTTGGAAGCAGGCAGGATACCAAATACTACTCATATTGTCACAGCAGAGCCAAATGCAATGGCTATAGAATTCGACGTTATACTTGTGGTCGTAAATTTACTCAAAAGAGCATTTATACCAAAACTTAATCATATTCAAAGAAGTCAGGCAAATACACTCAAAAAAATAGATTCTATCAAGAACTGTCGTAAAATATCATGCTGACATGCTCAAATAGCTTTACGAATACCAATTTCACGGGTTCTTTCTGTTACAGATACCAACATTATATTCATTACTCATATTCATCACACTATCAACGATATTGCCGCTATTCACGCCAGGAATGCAGTCATAGTCCCTGTAACCTCTTCTATGGAAGAAAGCATTTCCGACATAGAACTAACAGAAAAAGGAGCGCTATCCTCATCAGTAACGTCTAAATGTTTCATAAGTTCTTCTTCTATATAAGTTACCATACTACTTACTTCATCTGTATTTTTTACTTCAATAAGAACTGAAGAATAATAATGACTTCAGTTTATCTTCATGAGTACTGTAGAAGCCGGGACGTAAAGAGCACTATTACTACTAGAGTTATCAGACAATACTCCGACTATAGTCAAAAATACTGTTTGAGCCTTAACATCTTTACCAATAGGATCTACTCCGCTTCAAAAAAGAGTTTCTGCCAAATCATGTCATATTACAGCAACCATACTCATGTTTTCTATATCAGAATTTGTCACAAATCTTCAAGATGAAATGGTCAAACTTTTTAATGTCTTATATCCCGGAGTAACTCAATTTATGGTAGCACTAGTATTATTATCCCCATAGATTATCTGTTTGTTTGCTGATGTAGTAGGAGATACAGATTTTACACCGTCAAGACCAGACAAAAATTGAACAAGATCATCATCTATAATATCACTACTTTGACCTCATCACGAACTACGAACATTGGATGATGACGATCCAGCCCTTACTGTGATAAGATTTGCTCACATACTTTCAAATTTTGTAACGATACTAGACTTGGCTCATTCTCATATAGCCAACATCACTATCACCGATGAAACACCTATAATAATACCAAGCATACTAAGCAAGGCTCTAAGTTTATTATTTTTGATCGATTCTATCGCTCATAATAAATATTCTTTTCGTAGCATATTTTTTAATTAATTATTAAACCATCTTTTACAAAAACATGTTGTTTTGCATAACTATCTATTCATTTATCATGAGTAATGAGAATAATAGTTTTACCCTCTTCATGAAAGCTGCATATAAGATCCATTACCTCCTTGGAAGTATTACTATCCAAAGCTCAAGTAGGTTCATCACCAAGTATAAATTTAGGCTCTGTTACTATTGCTCTAGCAATAGAAACTCTCTGCTGCTGACCTCATGAAAGCTCTGTAGGAAGATTATTTACTTTATTTTCTATACCGACTTTTTGCAAAGCCTTGATAGCTCTTTCTTTTCTTTCTTTAGCAGGAACTCATTGATACATCAAAGGAAGCATTACCTGTTTTAGCACGCTGAGCCTTGGTATCAAATTATATGTCTGAAAAATAAATCAAATATTCTGCCTGCGAATCATGGACTGTTCATCATCTGTCAAAGATGAAACATCTTCTCCCCTAAAATGATATGTACCACTAGTAGGATTATCAAGCATTCAGATAATATTCATGAGTGTGGATTTACCTCCTCATGATGCTCCCATTATAGAAAGAAAATTACCTTCTTCTATATCTAGACTTATTCACTTAAGAACCGGAATTTCCTGATCTCAAGCTCGGTAAGATTTTCTAATATCTTTAAGTTCTATCAAACTCATCAAAAAAATTTTTTATCAAATAAATCTTCCCGCAAAATGCGGGTCCCGATTTTTTATTATCGGGACTTATTATTATTTTAATTACCTGATTCCTGTGAAGGAGGTGTTGATTGTGCATCACCTGATCACATAGGTCATCATTGCATATCTCCGCTTCATGGCATTCACTGTCTATCTCATGATCACATTCTACCTCTTCATCAAGGGAATTTGAGATCGTCACCACTAAATAATTCTGGTTTTAGTGCCTTTAACTGAGTTTTTGCTTCGGTTTCTTTGGCAGTATCTCCATCTTTTTTTGCTTGCATGATTTCTTGCATCAAAGTTTTTTCTTCATCTGTAAGATTGAGACCGCTTCACATAGGTCATCATTGCATATCTCCACTTCATGGCATTCACTGTCTATCTCATGATCACATTCTGCCTCATGGTCATTGTCTATCTCATGATCACATCCCTCACTGTCAATTGTGTAATCATGTTTGATCATCTATAGTTAACTGACTATTATTTGTTGTACTTGTACCGCATCCAGCAAGTATAACACCAGATCACACTATAAGTGTTGCTAATATTGTTTTTTTCATTTTATTATTTTTATTATGTAAAATAAACTATGTTACATTCAAGGACCACCTCCTCATGGTCAACCTCATCATTGACCTCATCACGAACTATTTGAAGAAGATCATGATGAAGACGATTTCCTATTTGATCAAGGACCAAATAATGATGTCGTACTACTAGATGATGATGTAGTTCAAGATAACATCTGAATCAAAGTATCTCCTTCACTTACTCAAGTAAGTACCTGTGTATTTGTTCAATCTGTAAGTCATGTCTCTATAAGTTTCCTTGTTGCTTTATTTACTCAACTCTTTACCAATACAGTAGAACTATCTCCCTCTTCTGTAATATAAGAACTTGGAATAACTACAACATCGTTTGCCTGCTCTATAATAATATACATCACCGCTGTCATACCACTATAAAGATCAAGCTCTCCTTTGTCCAGTGTTACCTTAACAGTATAAGATGTTACTCATGAACTTGTAGTAGGAGTAGAATCAATATCAGTAACTGTTCAAGTAAGAGTTTTATCAGAGAAAGAATCAAATACTATTCTTACGTCCTGTCATATTTCTACGTTTGCTATATCTATCTGATCAAGCAAGGCTGTCATCTGCAATAAATCTGGATTTTCTACATATACATATTTTTCTTCATCTGAAGTAATTTTATCTCAAACTTTGAAATCTATCTTACGTATAGAACCGTCAAACGGAGCTTCGATTTTATATTTATCAAGACTCTTTTTGGTATTTTCCAAAGACAACTCTTGATTGGCTATATCATTTTTTGCCTGCTGTATCTCTTCACTGCTTGCTCCATCTTGTATATCTTTCAAATTTGCTTCAGCATATACTAAACTATTTTCAAGGCTTGATATACTATTCTGTTTTGTGGTCAAGTCAACTTGATTAGTTTTTAGAGTATTTGTAAGGTCATCTTGTAATTTTTGTAAACTAGTTTCCTTTGTCTTGATATTTATATCATTTTGTGTTTTTAACTGTTCTAAAGCGTCTTCCAAAGTTTTTAAACTCTGTTGTGCATTCTTGAGATCAAGCTCTGCACTTTGAACTGCTTCTTCCTGTTTTGTAATAGTATTTGAGCTTTCTTCCTGTAATAAAGATAACTCATCTGTAGTTTGTAATGAATTTATTGTTGAATTTATAGCATTATAATTTGATTGAGCCTGTGAATAAAAAGATGTTACAGTACTCAATTGCGAATTTATTGTACTTTCAGTATAACTTGATGAAGAAATAGTAGCGTACATAGCGTTTTTGGCTACGTCTCACATTTCCATCATTTTGGAAAACAATGTTTTATACTTGTTCAACAAAGTCAAAATTTCTTCCTTACTATAAGAAGTTTTGGAACTTATAGTATTATAAGATGATTTACAGTCTGCAAAAAGATTTTGAATTTCATAATAATCGTTTTGTACTTCTGATTTCAAAGAAATATTTTTTGCTGAAAGATAAACTTCATAAGAATCATTCTTTCATTTATTTTTATCAGATATACCAAATATTATATCTATATTTTCTATAAGTTTATCAAAATCATTGGTATATCATCTTACATCAGAAACTGCATCTGACAATTTTTTATCATAATTTACTGTAGAGTCTCAAAGATTTTTTCACTGCTGTTTTTTTAACAAAACAAGTTGTGAATTTGCAAGATCCAATGAATCTTGTTTTTGAGATACCTGCTTTTGTTGTAACTGGATATCAACTTCTTTCTGATTCTCATTTGTATCAGCATCTGTTTTCAGTTTTTCAAGTTCTTGTCTTGCTATCTCAATATTTTTTTCAGAATTTGCCACATCAGTCTCTTGAGTCTGTTTCAATTTTTCAAGCTCCTGTTTTGATACTGCTAGATTATCTTTTGTACTTTTTATACTATTTTGAGCCTGAATAACTTGTGTTTCATCTGGTTCATCAAGCAAAGCCTGTAATTTTAATCTCGAATTTGAGAGAGAGATTTGAGACTGTTTAATAGAATTCTCTACGTCTGTCTGATCAAGTTCGGCTATAATATCTCATTTTTTTACTGTATCTCAAGCCTTTACATTTACAACTGTTACTTCTCACTGTTGATTGAAACGAAGTTCCTGCTCATCTATAAGTTCAGCGGTTCATACTACTTTTATAGTCTTCTCTAAATCTCACAAAGTAGCCTTTGTTGTTATCTGGCGTGTTGTAGATTTTTGAGTTTGAAACCATTTGAAATGTCGTGCCAATCATCATCATACAAGCAAAATCAGGATAATAAATTTTATCTTGTTCCTCATCAAAAATTTCCAAAATCTTACTATGACATTTGGTTTTTTGTTAACTTTTTGTTCCATCTTTAATGTTAAATATTAATTATAAAAATAAATTATAAAATTAGTATAGATATTTGTTGTAAGACAAATGTAAGAATGTAAGAAAGTTTTTTGCCTACTTTTATTTATATCAATTCTTACAATATTTGTCAAATTTTCTTCGCTTTTAAAAAATTATTATTGTAATAAAAATATAAATATATAAAAATTATATTCTTGGAATAGTGGACTAATCTATAGATAAAGTTCTTAAATTCTCTTTTATTTTAAACTCATCATCACAAGGATTGACTATAGAATTTTTGAAAGAAACGAAAAGCTGCTGATCTTCAGCAAGCTGCCAATAATGTAACATATCTCAATAATTACACAAACATCTTCATAAATATTCCCCGCACAAAATATGTTTTGTAGCTCCATCAAGCTTAAATCATCAGGCTTCCAAGAAAAATAATAAATTATCCCTATAGGAATTTAATCTAGAAGCATGAAATCTAGCCTTGTTTCATGAAATAAACTTGTACGCATTCCCGTATTCTATTTGATGTAATTGAATATAAGAAGGCATTTCAAAGTTTCTTAATCAATATTTTAATGTCATATCATCAGTATGAAACTCTGAATTGATTATATATTCTTTTCAAACTATCTGTAGTGCCATTTCCTGTAAAAGCAATCTTCTGGAAGGATTGACAAACGGCTCAAACCCTTGTGGGTTAAATCAAAAAATATTTTGATGCTTATATTTTCTCCATATTTGCAGCAAAACATCTAGGAAGACAGTGGACATAATCTCACTATAATATCATTCTTGAGTTGCTAATTTATTATCTTTAGGAGCGGAGGAAATATTTTTGTGACTATTGAAAATGTTTATTAGTATATCATTTGAATAAAACTCTTTTAAAAGAATCGATGGGATATCATTATCTTTTGATTTCTCCAGATCAATATATTCTTGATAAGAAAGCGACGGTGAATAATTGTAATCTATAAACAATTGCAAACATCTTGCTATCCCAAAAAGATTGGAAAGTTCTATACTGTCTAAAGAATATTTGAAAGGACTATCTACAAAATTTAAAACAACACAAAGTCATTGCCTGTTTAACTGGTTTATTTTTTGGAACTCGGCAATAATATTTTGCTCAAGTAGTGGATGATTTTGCTGATCACATCATAGATGTACCAAATGATAAATTCTATCTATTATTTTCATTATTAATTTTTTTATAATTTTTTTGCCCTGCACGGAAATACACACGTGCAGGGCTTTTTTAATAGAACAAATTGGGTTCAAGTTAAGTTGTCTTCTTGATGGGGATGAGGAAACACAATGCCACGACGACCTCCAGGAAAAGCATGCGGACCAGGTAATCCCTGTAAAAAACTTCGGGAGAGGTGGAAGCGAGAGCATAGAACGTATAGCCGACACTTGCCCCCGCGATAAGCATGCCGACCACGATGTAACAGACACTCTTCAAGGGTTCCCAGCGAAGATTTTGGAATCCAACTTGTACTATTGTTATCCCACACAACAGCACAAAGGCCACCACCAAACTGACGATACCTACCATGATCCGTCTCCTTCTCAACTTTTTTATGTTTTTTACCATGTTAAACAGTATAATACCACACAGCAAAAATCCCTGTACTGCAAAAGCAGTATCGATAATGGTTAGAAGAGACATCATTAAAGATTCTTTTGTTCTAGTGACAATTAGATATATAATCCTTTTTTATAAAAAGTCAATATAAAATCTCCAACAAAAACTTGATTATTGTAAATTTATGTTTATAAGAGCGATGTACTTACTTACCTGATAAAATCATGAACATATTTTTGAACAAGGTTATCAGTATTATAAAGAGAAATATATCAAGTTTTTTCATTTTTTTAGGTCGGTTTTTTTTGATAATAGGATCTATAGGTTTTGCAATTTTTGTAGGACTATATATAGATCCTTTTTTATGGACCTGTAAATTTGTATTGTCTATGGATTTATTTTTATGACTTAAACTTTTACTATATTTTTTTATAATATTTTTTGGCAGTGTATTATTTATATTTGCAGGGGTATGACTTATTACAAACAAAAAACGACTACCCTCCGCGATTGGTAGTCTAATCTTTTTGGATATAATTTATGTTACTATTTATTTTTTACCTAGCTGAAATATATTTAGCTTTATTTCAAAAGATTTTGCTATAAATCTAAATCTTATATATTGACTTGTTTCTCTCATGGTTATCATATTATTTTATATGATAGTATATCTAAACAAACAAATATTTGTGAAATAATATTAAAATTTTTCTATCTAATCCAAAAGAAGTCAGATAATCTGACTTTTTTATTAATTATTTATTTTCAATTTCTTATAAATAACGTAAGAATAAATTATAGGGACAAATACTGCCAACAGCATCACTATAATAAAAACAAGTCATACCTGGAAATTCAAAAAGCTATTGATCATAAATATAAGTCAACTAATTACAAACATGTATCAGCCAAGTCTATGAGTTTTATTCCAGACTTCTTCGTTTTCCAAAGTCCATGGAGTTTTGATACCCACAAAGTAATTACTGCGAATTTTTCATAAATAATTCCCAAGCAAAACAAAGAATAACCCCACTCAAAACATCATAAAAAAATTCATAGATTGTGCTGGATGCATAGCAACATATATACTAACAAAATATACATAAGCAAAAAATGAAATAATTATAAACTGAAGCATATCCCATGATTTTTGGAATTGTTCATATTTCTCTTTTCTAGGATCAAATTTTGGTATAAAATTGAATCATAATATCAAAAGCAAAACTAATCCCGGAATAGTAAATAAAGAAATATTCTTTGGTCAGTAGGCGTCTGCCTGCCCATATACATTCCAATGAGTCGGGATAAGAGTTGGTAATTGGTCATAGAATATAAACGCTACCGCCAACATTACTACGACTATAGATAGTTTCAACAACAAACTTTTTGTAAATAATTTATTTTTTGGCATTTTTATCATTGATAAATTGTAAAAAAACTTGTACCATCTCTTCAAATACAGACATATTGAGAGAGTATATAACAAATTGTCATTTTCTCTCATCTATTACAAGATCTGCTCTTTTGAGAATATCCAAATGGTGAGAAAGACTCGCCTGTGTAATATCAAAGTGTTCTAGAAGTTCAGACACTGACATGTCTTTTTTTTTGAGTAAATCCAAGACTTTCCTGCGATTTTTGTCTGATAGTGCTTTAAATATTTTGTCCATTTTTAGATATATAGATAAACTTCTATATATCTATATTATAGATTTTTTTTATAAAATCAATAGATTTTTTAGAATTTACAAACACCAAACAAAAACTCCAGATAAACAATATTTTTTTGGATTTGTACACTTCAAAAGTTATAAAAATAAAGTTTATAAAAATTTCAGAGTTAATAAGAATAAATATTTTTTCTATTGAATTAATAAAAGATTTTTTTATAATTTAACGTCATTTATTAAAGAAAAAAATATGTACTATCAAGATGAATATCTATATTATTTTTGGAAAAGACAAGGGCTCCCCACCAGCTACGGAAAAGAGATATCTTTTTTGGATTTGATAGACATGGAATTAAAAAACAAAAATTGAAGCAATTTGGAAATCTGGGAGAAACTCAAACAAGAATTTGGCAAAGAAAAAGAATATTGACTCCTCAACAGGTTGGACAATGAAACCGGATGACTCCTCTATTTTGCAAAAACCGAAGAAATTTGGAATAACTATAAATCCTTGCAAGAAATTTGAAAAATTCAAAAAATATATATAGCCGATGTTAAATGAAATTTTAAATATGAAAATATAAACATAAATAATCCTATCTATCATCACAGGTTTGATAATGAAAAAATGGTAGTACTGAAATCAGAGAAAGATCAAAATAAGATTAGAGGCAATGCCCACGAACTCTGCACTTACGTGGAAAGATTATATTACGACGAGATCTCAAATATCACAACCCTAAAAGTAGTAATAAACAAATGAATAAGGCATCAAATTAGAGTTCATCTTGCTTCCATTGGTTATCCTATAGTCGGAGATAAAATTTATAAAAAAAATGCAGAACCATGAAATCTGCACTTACGAAGCATTTGACTAAAAATAGATTAATTTAAATATATCTCCTATTGTTTTTCTAAAAAATATAATTATAATCTTTCTATTTATAAATACTTTTTTCAAATGAAAAAAGCTTTAAAAACTTTTGGCTTATGAATTATTTTTTGACTATGAATATTTTTTGTATGATGAATTTTGTATTTAGCTATCAAAGCACGGCAAACTACCAACCCTAATCTCGGAGATGACTGACAAGGTCTTTATACTTCCGCAGGGGGGACATTGAGCGCTGCAAAATGGAACCTACTTATCCAAAAAACTACCTGGGAAAATGTAGATACTTCAGATACTGCTAATTTTAATACAAACTGCGAACGGATATTTTTAGCCAATAACTATCTACGGACACCAACGTCTATAACTACTACAATGTTATACTCTATATCCGCAAACGGATATACTCGGCAAATAAGTAGTTCAAACAAAACGAAAAATGTAAACAAAAGCGATTCTACTCAATATTATCCTGTAACAAAAATACAAAAAAGGTGTCGATAATTACTTTCCTATCAAATCAATAATTTCCTCCAAATCATTTTTTGCAGAAATATTTTTAAAATTTATTTGAAATAATACAATTTTGGCTTGATCAAGATTTTTTTTGATTTGAGAAAATCCGTAATCTATAGCTCACGAATCTTGAAAAATTTGTTTTAATTTTGAAATCTGTTTTGTGGTCAAATCATTTCACATACAAGAGTCTAAAAATTCTTTTTGTTTGGCAGTGCCTTTTTGTGAAATATAATAAGTCAAAACTGTCTGCTGTCATTCTCTAACATCACTAAAAGCTGTTTTTCAAGTTTTTTTACTATCCTCCAAAACATCTTTGAGGTCGTCTCTTATCTGAAAAGCACTTCATAGATATTCACCCCATTTTTGTATTAATAACAAATCTGAACTAGAGATTCATCAAAGCTGAGATCAAACCATCATAGGTTTGATAAAACTATATTTAGATGTTTTTAAATAATTCTTTTTATCAAGATCCTGTTTCTTTACTTTGGACGTGATAGTCAGACTGACATCAATTATCTGCCCAAATATTGTTTCCCTGCTCATTTCCAGATAATCTTTTCTTATCTCATTTAGTTTTTGATTATTTAATGAATTATAATCATCAAAAATAATCTCATTTGCCCATGAAAAAATCAAATCTCACATAAGTATGGCTTGGGAAATTGCATAATGCTGGGACTTTGAATTTTTTGTGATAGACTGTATATATTTATGATATGTCTTTATATTTCTTCTGGTTTCTCACTGATCCATAATATCGTCATGAATCAAAGCAAAAGCATGCCACAATTCAAATCCTGAAGCCAACTTCAATATTTCATTATCGTCTTGTCAACCAAATCATTTATAAGAGATATATATAAGATAAGGTCTAATCCTTTTCCCTCATCACAAAACAAAATCTCTTATATAATTTAATATTTTTTGCAATTTGAGTGAATCTATAGTTTTATAAGAAAGCTGTAATTTTTGTTCAACTATATCTGTCAACACAGGATTGAAAATCTTCTGAAAATCTTTTAAATTCATTTTTGTATAAACATTATTTTAAAATCATCTTCTTTTGGGGAGAAAGATATCTACTAATACACACAACGAAATCAAACATCAGCGCTTGTGTATGTACTTATATTTACTGCGTTTATCGCATATATTCAACTATTTATCCAAGAACCCCCGCGTAAGAATATATTATTATTTGTGGCAGACGAATATATCCATCAAATTCAATTTGTCCTATTTAGATTTGATTTTAGAGGTCAGATGTTCACATAAGTATAATTATTCGTAAAGGCACAAAGAGTAAAAGCGTCTGCTGTATCCTTATAAAAAGAAAAATACCCTGCTGAACCACAAATATTTCATGTTATCAAATAATTTGAAGAGTTGATTGTGTTTCATCAATTCACATGTTCCCGCACATTACCAGCAAAATCCCAGATAATTTCTCCATTTGTCAATTTATGAGTTCTTTTATTTTCAAATGATGAGCTCAAAACTCAAGCATTATACCCATACTCACTAGATCCTGACAATGCTCCAATTCCTCCATCATAAAGAGTTTGTCTGGATTCTCACTGGTTTATTCCCCAATAATCTGCACTTGAACCTGACATACTCATATATTTCCCTGTTCACCAGTTTTGATTATTTGATTCAATATTTCTTGCTATCGTCATCCACTCATTATTTGTGATGAGATGATATCAAGTTCACATTGATTCACATGCTTTCATTGCATTATATTGATTGAGATATACTATAGGATATCCATCAGATTTACTTATTATAGCACCAGTAAAATTCCTAGATGCGGTAGCATTACAAGGTGTGGACACAGAACAATAAGGAGTATTTGCTGTTCAGGTAAGTAGTGCTCAAGCTGTTCCATTCCAGCTTCATGCATCACCCGTATATTGTTTCATCTCATACTTCGCGACACAAAATCCTGACTGTTTGAAATCTTTATTTCAAGGGATAGGAATAAATCATGTCGGGCAGGCACTAGGTGGTTGGTATCAATTATTCATATACTGATAAATAGACTGCAAATCACTTCATGAGCCGGAAATTGCTTGATCGCTCGCAAAATAAACTATTGTATTTATGAGACTTGTGGATAAATCATAATCACCGGAATATAAAAAATTCATAGGAACTTTTTTGTCTTTGGTCAATAATATACCTAATGAATTTCATTGAGTATAAGGATATCTTGTAGAATAATCTAATCAAGTTGTCGCATCAGCGTTGACTTTATTAAACAAATCGGAAACTATAACATAATATTTGCTTCATTCCATAAGAGCAAGTATCTCATAAGCGTCCTGATCATAGTTGGTAGTATAGACATAACTGCTTCTATCAAGAGGATCCTGAAATTTTCATTTGAGCTTGAGATCTCTGATGCTGTTATCTCATATGATTCACTGATATCATATATAACCTGTTCCAAAAGTTGTCATTTTTAGTCATAGAAACTTATCAGGTATAGGATAACTATTATTTTCCGAATAATAATTCTTGAGAGCAAAATCTATAGCCCTGATATCTATCATTCTTTCGGAATCCCTAGAATTAAGAAGTCGATCCATAATTGAATAAAAGGCAGTTATTGAAATTATAGTTATAATAACTATAGAAGTTATAAGCTCTACCAGAGTAAAACCTTTTTTCATGTCGTTTTTTTTGTGATAAATTTTTTTTTAAAAAAAAATAAAAAAAAAAAGGAAAAAG
>CALFEN010000274.1 GCA_937950065.1 uncultured bacterium
GTTCACCTAAAACCGCAGTAGACGGCAGGATATCCGGCCATACATCAGAAGAAAGACCACTTGCATGAATGAATTTTTTGTCGTAGCTCCACGCCTCAAGATCGTAAACACCTGTTCCTGAAGCGTAAGAGGGATCGGTGACGATCCTGCCCGTCAATTTGAAATTGATATAATCCTTTGTTCCGATGACTTTGTGGACTTTGTGCCACATATCCGGTTCATGATTCTTGTACCACATCATCTTGAACACGGTATAACAAGCCGCAGGGAACCCATTGCCAGTCTTGAGATACCAATCGTCGGCATCAATGGTATTAAAAAATTCTGCCACTTACAGACAGACTAAATGAAAGGTAATTTTTGAAATGCCTATAGAGTTTCAAGTTAGAGCTGTATGTGAAATAGATGATCCAGCATACACAGACAAAATTTTTGAAAACACATCAAGAGTTGAAAAAGATAGTAAATATATAGAACATTTGAAATACATTATACAAAATTCAACTACTTACCAAGAACGTGCAGAAACACTGCTTGTGCAGGATTATCAGAGTCGTGATAATTTAATTTTTCTAGCAAAATTTTGAAAATTTCAAAAACAAACCGCTTTTAAACTATTATTTGAAAACTTTAAAGATCCTGAAACCCTAATTTTTTTGTTGAGAAATACTAATTATATGAAAGATGAAATAGCTGATATATTATTGGGTATGTGCAAAAATAATTCAAATATAGATTTTCCTTCAAAAAGACAAGCCCTATCTTTTATTGCAAAAAATTTTGACAGACATTATCTTGAAGCTATAGATTTATTGATTCAATCAATGGATGATAATGAATTATTCAAATACGTATTGAGCGACAAAATTTGAGGTGATACAGCATGGGAAATATTAAAACAAAAAAACTTAACTTCAAATCAATTGGGACAAATAATATCGAAGTATTGAAAATATGCATCCATATCAAAACAAGCTTGGGAGATACTAAAAGATAGACAAGATAATATAAAAACGTTAAAACAACTTATTCTTTGAAAATCCTATCATAAAGACCAGTGTATAACTACGATATTTAAAAATAGATATCTATGAGAAAATGATCTAATTTGGATTTTAAACAATGCAACTTCTTATACCCCTACAGTATGGTGATATATCAAATCAAATCAGAAATTTATAAATAACAGAGTTCTTTTATTATTATTAAAAAAATCTTCAAGACTATGAGATCACAAAAAACTTTTGAAAGAATTAACAGTATATATAGTTTATAATTATAATATAGAACACAAATGGGCTATGGAAATAGCCACGAGCAGAGAAATAGATGATGATATAAAACATTCTGTGTGCTGACATCTACTTTATACTATCATAGAAGAAGGCAAAAAATTAAGAAAACAGTGAGAAACTTGAGAAGACATACAACAGCATATAAACATATCTGATTTGGATATTTTTATCAGAATATTTAAATGCGTACCATCTATAAGGAATTACAAAGAAGATTTTTGCTGGTATTTGGATATAGACGAAAAGTCTTTCCAAAAAAGAATGCAATCTTACACTATAACAAAACTTTTAAAATAATACCTTTAAATAATGTGAATATTAAGAGAATTAGGAGTCGCATTAGCTCTTGTATGAAGCGTATCAACTCCGTGTTACGGTCAACATGTAAATAATGCAAGACAACAGTTAGCAGCTAATATGCAGGAAACTAAAAAATTTTCTAAATTTTTTGAAAATAACTTATTAGACGAACTTAACTCAAATAGTGAAGCTATCAGAATATTATCTGAAAAATGACAATCTCCAGAAAAATTTATAGGCAAAGATTTTTTATTTCTCAAAAAATGTAAAGATGGGAAGTTTAGATTAGCATTTTTTAATAAATGAAAAATCATCATGAGTACTATAGCTTCCCCTGGAAAAACATGACACAGAACTCCATCTTGAAAATATAAAACTTGAGCAAAAGACATAGACCACAGATCAAATTTATACGACAAACACGGCAAAACACCAACAAGCCCTGATCGTGGAGCTCCCATGTTTTTTGCTATACATGTACATGGAGCAATTTATATCCATGCATGACACACTACATGATTCGAAGCTTCTCACTGATGTATCAGAATACCGATAGAAACAGCTCGTATATTGTTCGAAATAATAGAAAACTGAACAGATATCTTGATTTGTACATTGGAATCAGTAAACTATCCTAGCAATGCAGAAAAATTCAAACCAAAACCTTTTACGCCTTGAGGAGAAAAATTAGTTAGTCAAAAGGATTTAAGAGATAATAATACTAAAGTTCAAAAATGAAACAAAAAATATTAGACACTGAAAAACTAGAAGAATTTAGAAAAAAAGAGAAACTTCAGCCTTTTAGGATCAAACAGATTTATCACGAAATTTTCAAACAAGCCCAGATTAATTTTGATGATATGACAAATCTGCCAAAAGATTTAAGAGAAAATTTAAATCAAAATTTTGAGATTTTGCCGTTTACTGTGGAAAAAGTAATTGACAGCGAAACTACTACCAAATTTAGTTTCAAGACTCACGATGATAAAATCATAGAAACAGTGATAATGTACCACCATCACGATGATAATTGGAAAAAAAGAAAATTAAATAGAATCACGATTTGCGTGTCATCTCAAGTTGGGTGCCCTATCTGATGTCTTTTTTGTGTAACAGGAAAACTTGGTTTCGCCAGGAATCTGGATTACACTGAAATAATTGGGCAAGTTTTGTTTGCAAATAATTTTATCAAAAACAAACTATGAAAAAAAGATGATAAAACGTTATGGCAAGTCAGAAACGTTGTTTTTATGGGAATGTGAGAACCACTTTTAAACTATGACAATGTAGTAAAAAGCGTAAATTTTTTACTAGACCAAAATAAATTTAGTCTGTCAAAAAGACATATAACTATATCCACCTGCTGAATAATTCCAAAAATCCAGCAGATGATAGACGACTGAATTACTGTAAAATTAGCCATATCTTTACATTCTCCGGATCAAAATTTGAGAGAAAAACTTATGCCTGTCTGCAAAAATTATAAACTAGATGATCTGATGAAAATCATAGATAAATATATAAAAGCCACTGACAACAGGATCTTTTATGAATACATAATGATAAAATGAATCACCGACAAACCAGAGTTAGCTCACTGACTTGGTAAATTGCTGAAATGAAAACTTGCGCACGTAAATCTTATCTCTTATAATGAAAACCCTGCAATAGATTTCAAGGAAAGCGAAAGCAGCACAATCTCTGGATTCAAAAAAATCGTGGAAAGCTACGGCGTCACAGTGACCAACAGACAATCTATGGGTAGAGACAAAAAATGAGCCTGCTGACAGCTTGGCTATGAAAATTTACTTATAGATGATGAAGAATAAAATATTTTAATTAAATGTAGAGATTAAATAAATTATATGTAGAAATTAATATTTTTCTATTATTTCACCCGACATATTACAAAAGCAATTTTTAAATAAATATACAAATTCTTTGAAATCTAAATTATAATTTCACTAGAATTACACAAGAATAAAACAATTCTTAATATTTAACTTCTCTCTGACTAATGTCAGAGATATTTTTAAAATCGGAAAAAAATTTAAATTAATTACAAATTTTTCAAAAAATTAACCGTCTATTAACTATAAATATATAAAAAACAAGAATACGAAAATCTCTTGATTTTTATACAAAAAAAATTATATAACATATAAACATATGTTTATATTAAGTTAGATTTATTGTATAACGAAAGGGATAATGATTAAGTATATTTTTCACAAAACAAATTCAAAAAATGATATCTTCGCCCCTCCAAATATACTACTCTATTCCCCAAAACCATATTTTAAAAATTAACAAAAATAAAAATGTTCTCTCACTCACAAAAATTAATGATAAGCGATATTATAGTTTTAGCTGCGAATAATGGATTTTACTTCTGATGTCATGTCAAAAACTGATTTTTGCAAATCACATTCACCAAATCATGACAAACCATATATTACGACGAATCAGAGGAAAAACGCTATCACTCTACCAGGAGACACTATTTCCTCAAAAAAATAATTAAAAATCTTTGAATCGATACTTTATATCATAATGATAAATAAAATGCAAAAACAGTTTAACACAAGAAAATATATTATAAAAATCAAGACTTCTGCCATAAATCAAGCTACTTGAGACTGGTATATTCAAGAAAACGAATTTATGAAAGTAGAATGAAAAGTTTATCTATTCAATAATGATTACCCTAACAAAAAAATTAGGTTTGAAGTAATCAGAGAAAATAGTGAATCTGTAATAATAAAAGCATGTATAGATGGTTATAGTGATGATTGAGCTCAAGTTCACTCTGAAGGTATAGCAGAAGTAAATAAAAAAATTATTACAAAAAATTGAGAGTTTGATAACAGAAAAGTTATAGAAAAAGCTCAATCCATTGCTCTAGGCAAAGCCTTGTCCTACCTATGATATGGATTGGAATACTGACTTGCTACTGCTGAAGAGATGCAGGATTATATGGAAAACAACAAAAAGAATTAAAAAAACTTTATGTGAAAAATAAATTAAATTTGTTTATAATAAACATTTACAAATTATTCATCTTTAAAACGTACTCTCAAAGACTAATATTATTTTATATTTAAGCAAATATTTTAAGCATAAATATGAAAAAGACTAAAATTTATTTTTCACATAATCAAGGAAACAAAGCTTTTTAGAAGATTATATTTGCAAACAATCCAAAAAGCACACCAAAAATTATGGTTTCCACGAAATACACAATTCCTTTAAATAACCGTAGTGCTGCAAATAATCACAAAAGAGTGTATAAAGGATTTCTTTCTATAGCGATTCACTGTCTAGGGAAAAAATATTTGAATATGGTAAATCAGTCCAAAGGAGGGACTGGAACCAAATTAAAAATAGCTAGTCAAACATTGATTTCAGAAAAAAGCATCCAAAATCTTATGATCATATCGTCATAAGGCACATCTATAGGATTAACTATGCCCAACCCAAATCTTATATAACACAAAAGAAAAACAATACCAAATATAGCTAACATAAAATTTGTAAAAGGTCCGGACAAAGCGACTATAAGTTCATCTCTCAACGGATTCTTGTAATATGACGGATTAATCAAAACAGGTTTCCCTCGTCAAAAATTAACTAAAAAAATCATCAAAAATCAAATTGGATCTATATGTGCCAATGGATTCGGAGTAAGTCTATTCTGTAATTTTGGCGTAGGATCTCATAGTTTAAATGACGAAGCTGCGTGAGCATATTCGTGCAGTCATACTGAAACTGCCCATATTATTACAAAATAAATTATATCAATAATATTAAAATACATCTTTTATTTTAAATTTAAATTACAATTTAAAATCAAAAATTTAAAAATCTATATTTTTATTCAATATAGCATAATCTGATATAAAATCAGAAAAATTTTTTCGACTAAATATTCTCTTTGTATCAAAGTAAGGAGTATAGATAAGTTTAAGATCTTTTATCACGTCTTTACTAAACCAAAACTCGTAAAGTTTTTGAGGATAATCTATCTTCAAATCATCTCTCACTTTCACGCTTCAATAAGTTTTTCAAAGTATAATTAATGGAGCCTCTTTTCTATAAATAGTATCTATTTCCTTTTTTACATGAGACTTCTCTGTTTTGGTAGTGAAATACTGATTTATCAAAGAAGAAAACTCACTACTTTTGTATACTGAAGGATTTGTAACAGGATCGTCCGTAGCAAAAAGTCAAGAAATATCTTTCTTGATTCACATATCTATTCATCTAATAGTAATATCATAATCTTTAGAAGATAATTTTCAATTGTACTCATCTGCTGAATCATATCACTTAAAATCAAAGTAATCAGATATTCCTTTTTGCTCAAATATAGATTTCAAACTAGCAACTATGTATTGAGAGTTTTTATCTGTATTCAAGTAGATAATCTTTAATTTAAATTGATTGGTATCAACTGTAGTTCAAGTAACAGCCTCCTGTGGGACTACTACTTCAGTGGTTGTAGCCTGTTGTGTTGTTTTTGGTTGAGGTTTATCTATATAATAAATTACTATGTTCATGATCTCTGTTCCTTTAGTTCATTTGTATCATATAATTTTATAAGTATTTTTTCATTGGCTTATATTTTTATACTCTTCAGAAAGATTATAATTAGCTTCTTTATCTCAAGATTTATAGGACTTCAAAACATATTCCCCTCCTCCGCTTCTCTCTATCACAACTTTATCAAAACTACCGCCAAACCTGACTTTTAGATTGTAGCTTTTATCAAGTTTAGCCAGATAAAAAGTGTTATTCCCAGGTCAGGCCATGAGAACATGAGGTAAATTTGGGATATCTTCATTTCAACTTTTTTGTGTAGAACTTGAAGTTCCGGATTGAGTTTTTACGTTACCAGATTTATTATTCAAATTATCATTTCTTTGTTTTAGCAATGTTGCTATATCTGTAGTGTCTGGAGTTTTATCAAACAAGAATCTGTCCTGTATAAAATAATTTTCATAATCTCAAGTGTAGATATTATTTACTACAAAACTTAATAAAGATCTACGTAATTCATTATTAAATGAAGATGAAGACGTATTAAAAAATATCGTTATAAATTTATTCAAAACAATTTTGTTGTCTTTAAATCAATCTAGTAGTTTATCTCAAATATAAAGATCTATAATATCTTTTCATGTCTTTTTTACATAATCTTCAAAAGCCTGAAAATTTTGAAAATTCTTCACCTGATAATACTTAACATAACTGTCTGGACATTCTGACAAATCAAAAATCAGACTCTGATAGTCTTTATTGCTTGTCTGCAGATTTCAGCATCATGTTTTCACAGGGTTTTGAGAAAAGCTAGAAATATAATTATCCATAGACACTCCGTTTAGAGTATGGTATGGCAATATATAATTTGTAAAAAATATATTATTATCTATGCTTGAAGAAGGGAATTTTACAGTCATAGATTTTCCATCTTCAGATTTTTTTATTTCAAGATTAGCAAAAGATTCAAAACCAGCTATTCACCATTGATTTTCTTTTAATATATTATTATATGAAAAATATACATCGTTTATACTCACAGATAACCCATCAGACCATTTAGGATTATCCTTGATAGTAATATCAAAAGTTTGAAAATCTTTAGTTTGAACATTACAAAGATCTTCTTCAAATAATATTTGAGTTCCGCTGACGTATGGTTCCAAACATCAGTCAAATAAAAATGACTGGTACAACTTATCATCGTTTTTCAAACTTGTATACGGCAAAAAACTAACCGGTTCAAAAGTCCCTTGCACAAAAGTTCCTCATTTTACTGGGGTTTTTGGGGATATATACGATACGTATACATAAAACACGTGTAATGTTATCAGTAACCATAGCACTACAAGTATTACAAAAATGTATTTAAAGAACTTAGAATGTGTTATTTTCATTTTATGGTTGATAAGGTAAAAGACATGCACAACAGACAAAAATAATGCCTGTAATAAGTGCTACCTTTTTCAAAGTTGTTTCTATAGATTTCTTACTACCATATTCATTTGATCAAGCTTGACCACCAATACCAAAACCAAGTCATCATTTTGGGCTCATCAACAAAACTGATCATATAAACAAAATACCTGTTATCAACAATAATCATATCAATAAATATCTCATTTTTTTAGTTTAATAATAAAATTATATAAAATATACTTTTAATGATTTTTATATTTTTTTCAACTTGAATTTTAGTTTTTTTAATATTATTTTAATTTTTCCTGTATTTCAGAAATTCTTTGTCTCACATGATCAATCCTTCACTTAAATCCATCATTTCCCTGCAACATAGATAATAAATAATCTATTCAATATCTATTACTAAAATACTTTGTATAATCTCGAAAATTTTTCCCTCCCCAAAAAAATAGTAGTCTATATTTTTGTGAAAGCAAAACTTCAAGATTAGCATTTCCTCAATCAAAGTTTTTATTCTCTATCATATTTTTAAAATAATTTTTTAAGATGATTTCAGTCTCTTCATAATTGAACAAATATCAATTCTCTTTTAGGGGAATTTCTATCACATATTCCGACATATCTGGGATATTCCACTCTACTGCATAATATTCTGCTTTCATGGTGTTTGACAATATTTTATCAAAATCTATATTATCCTGAAAATCTTTTTTTATAAAATTTTTATATTGTTCAGGGATATCCATATTATCAAGCATATATATTATATTTTTCATATGAGTTTCTAACAATGTAATTCATATCACTGTAGAAGGAATTCCTCATTTTGATTCCAAAAATTTTTTAGCAAATTTATAGTTTGTAGAAAGCATATCAGTACATTTATCGTAGTCTTTGATATAACAATTATAAAAAGCATAAACTTCTATATCTCTAAAAAAGTCCTGCATTCATTTGATACCAAAAGGCAAAGACTTATATCATACTCCACTTTGCAATTCATACTTTTCAACTATGTCTTTATATTTAGGATAATATTCATCCAAAAGCCTAAAATATGGTTCAAATGCTATATTCTTTTCTTTTATAGTATCATAAAGTTGATCAGGTGTGGCTTCATAATCTTTATGTTCATAAGACATAGCCGAAATCTGTTTTTCATTTGCTATCAAATTTAAAAAGGTTCGAGATGTGTAATTTTTTCGGTTTTGCTCCGTCCTAAAACATCCATTCAATTCTCAACAAATACACATATTTCAAGTCCAATTATTTTTTGCATTAGATTTCAATATACAATTCTCGTCTTTTTCATATTTTTGTTTAAGATCTCCTATTATACTTTCCTTTTCTAAATAGAGATTTTCAAATAAAATTTTTATCCAAATCTTTCGGTTTTCTTTATTGTTATCTTC
>CALFEN010000275.1 GCA_937950065.1 uncultured bacterium
GATAACTCCTAGCACTTATGATAGTATAGATTGAAATATATCTTTGGAAAATTATTATAAAAAGAGGAAAGAAGATTTTATTAAGGAGAAAAAACAAGACGCCAAATCTTGATGAGAATGAAAGACAGATTCTGTTCCTTCTAGATGATATGCTCAAGGGACTGTTGATTCAGATAGAGCTTTGGATGTCAAAAGATGACCAGTCGTTCTTTTTGAATGAAACGTTTCAGAGATGCAAAATGAAACTCAGAAAAAACTAAATCAAGTAGAACAAAAGCTTCCTGCCGATAAAAAATCAAAATTTGATGCAATCGTCAGAAAAAAATGATCAACCTATTCTAATCTTTGGTTTTTGCTTCTTAACGACGCAAAAGCTTTCAACGAGGACAAAGTTTGAATCGCTTCAACACGGTTAAGAAATTTTGACTGAGAACCTGTATACAAAAAAGAAATAATGTCAATGCTGGAAAATAGTATTGATGGTTTCAAATCAAAAGTAGAAGAGATAAAAGATGCAGTAGAAAAGAACGATATGTCTGAATTAGACAAGATACTCAACGATATAGATCAAATATGTGAAAAGTCCTTTGCTAAAATAAGAGAAGTCTTGGGCAAAGATAGTTCTTCCTATGCCAAGAAATTAATGGAATACAAAAAAAGATTTGATGCATGAGAAAGCTTTGCTGTATATGAATTTATGTCTGAAGCTATGGGAAATAAAGAATTCAATGAAATGAGAGTTATGGAATCTTTTGAATTTGAACCTCCTGCTGAACGAAAAGATTTGGAACACATATTGGTAGCAGAATATGACCAGAACAGAATCAATGACTATTTTAAAAATAAACATAGACAATTTTCAATATTCTGAAAGAAATTTGATAATCCTGATATAAGTTATACTCAAGTCATAAAAGCGGCCAGAAACGAAAGCGTCGGTTCAGAACTCGGAACCGTTGACCCTGTTTATGTACTTTCCAAAGTGATGATTGCAATCCTCAAAGAAAGGGAAAAAGCTATTTTATCAGCAAATTTCGATAAAGAACAGAAAGAACATATAAAACTTTTTTATAGCAATAGAGGATATTTTAGTGATTTCTTAGAACATTTCAGAAGCTGGACAGCAAAGATGGCAGTGATATGAATTACTATGTATTTATGATGAAAAGCTGTAAATTGAATTTTATGAAAAGTGTTATGAAAATACGCTCAAAGTGCTCTAGTATGATATGGTTCAGAATTTGCTGTACTACATTTTGGATGATATTTGGTATGATGATTATTGTCCGACAATGTATGACATGCCATGAGACAGTCCATGAAATGAACAAATATAGTCTACTCTGCTGTGAGCATTTGAGCATTGAGAGCTATAGATGCAGTTGGTAGAGAATGAATACTTATTAATTGATTTGTAACTAAGTGAGCGAGATTTGCCGCCAAAGCATGAGCTCTTGCATGAATAACATTTATTTTCAATAAAGAAGTTTCCGTAGAAGATTTATTTAATATCTTCGCTTTTATTGCTGCTCATGAACTTACTACAAATAAAAGAGGAATAAAAACCATCGCT
>CALFEN010000276.1 GCA_937950065.1 uncultured bacterium
TAGCAAGCTGATATTTATTTAATTCAGCATTGAGATAATAAGTAAAGTAATCATCTCAATCTTTAGGAGCAGAATTTATATTTCATACAGAGTCTTTGACTCACTCACCGAAATATCATTGATAACCTACAACATTAGTTGTTCAACTTGCGTAAATTAATGTATAGCTATCTGGCTTTGGCAAACTTGAATTCTCAGTCAGAGAAATCTGCAATGAATTTTCTATATTCGCAAGGTTGCTGCTTCTACTTGCATCTCTGGCTTTGGCTAATCGCTTTGTAAGTAAAAGAAACGCTGTCACTGCAAGAATAGCGATAATCGCTATTACGATGATTAACTCAACTAAAGTAAAAGCTTTTTTATTAAGTTTTGATTCCATTTTGTAATTTTTAATCATTAATATCATCAATATTAATCAAACTTTACGAAATTTCAAGTCAATCTTAGAGATTTTTTAAAATGTGTTGACTTATAAATAAAAAATAAATATAATATATTATATTTAGAAATTAAAAAATAATTATGAATACTCCAAAATCAGATGAAATACAAAGAAAGGAAATAAATCAAATCAATATTGATTTTTCTCAAAAATACAAACTCCCAAAAGCTATTTGAGAAAAAATAAAAATATTATCCTTTTTTCTCAGATGATGCCAAAAATGAGACAAATACATTATAACTGATTCCAAATGAACATCTCTAAAAATTGAGATGATTGATTGTATATGTTCAATAAATACATTACCCATAATAAAAATCGAATGAGAAAACGATCCATTCATGATGGATATTTCTGGTTCAAGTCTAATCATTTCAAACACATCAAAAGAATATATACTAGATATAGTCTGTATAGAGAAATTATAATTATTTTTCACAAACCTGGGCTTGAGAATTTTGAGTCATAATCTGCTGAATAAAATCAGGTTCTATTTTATCATAGATATATCTTTCCAACGGTCTAGCACCAAATGCAGGGTCATATACCTCATCTATGATTTTGGATATATCTTCATCGCTAAAACTTGGTATATTAATGCCTTCTTTTTCTTTCCATTTTTCAAGGAACTCTTCTATCTTGTTTCTCATTATTCACTGAAGTACAAGCTTGCCCAAAGGTCTATAAACTATCATATAATCAAGCCTATTCAAAAGTTCAGGCTTTATGTAATCTTTCAGTTTTTCCAAAACCCTTCA
>CALFEN010000277.1 GCA_937950065.1 uncultured bacterium
TACAAAATTATTCATTGTTGTTTTAATTTAATTTATAAAATTATTCAAGTTCTAACTTCACATCAACATTTCATGAACCAAGAGCTTTTTTAAGTCATTCAGTATCCGAGATATTTCCAAGTTTGGTAAAACTATATGGACTAGAAAAAGATTTATAATAAATAACTATGGTATCTGATCACCATAGCATAAAATCTCATTCTTTAATATCTCAAGGAGTATATATATCTGTAGGTAAATTTTGATCTAGTTTAAAAAACTTTTCATTTCCATTAAACTCAGTCATATTGATATCCATTGGCAAAAGAGTTCTGAATTTTAATGTTGAAGGATTGTCTTCCAATTTTATATAAAATATCTGAGAGTTTACAGTTAATTTTATTATATTTTCAGATATTTTTTCGTTTTCATATCATGTCATATTATTTGAAAAGTTAGTATCTAAATTAGAATTAATTTTGGGGGATGTTTGATTATTCAAGCTGCAAGCTGAGAGTCATAAACTAAATAATGCAAACAACATTCATATATTATATAACATTTTTACAAAGTATGATCTATTTAAAAAGCATCAAGGATTTTATTTCCTTGATGCAAATATATATTATTTCAAATTTATTTTGAAAAATGTTTCAATCTTGTCAAATGGAATATAATTTTCTCAATTTATCCAGCCATCATACAAGTCTATATGCCTAGCACCTGGAACTATATATAGTTCTTTAGGTTCTGCCGCTTTTTCGTAAGCCTCTTCAGTATAATATCTAGAATGTGCATTCTCTCACATTATCAATAGTTTTGGTGTAGTATTGGTAGAAATATATGTCATTAATGGGAAGTTCATAAATGCTATTAGACTTGTTGTTGTAAATGCAGCCTGGGCATTTGGATGGAATCAACGCTTCATAGCGTAATATTCAAAGAATTCTGATAAAACAGGATCCATTCACTCTGGTAATACTGGTGCTGGTTGTGTTGGAAATCCAGCAGGTACTTGAACGTTTCAAGAAGCAAAATCTACCCATCTCTGTTGTGCTAAATTTTTTAAAGTAGTTTCTCTTTGTTCAGGGGTCACTGTCTTTCCAAATCCATCTCTATGCATAGAGCTTATATCATACATACTAGCTGTAACTACTGCTTTGATTCTAGGATCCACTTGACTAGCAGTCAATGAAAATCAACCTGCTCCACAAATTCAGATTACTCAGATTTTGTCTCTATCAACATAATCCAGCATTCCTAAGAAATCAATTCAAGCAGAGAAATCTTCTACAAATATATCTGGTGAAGATGTATGTCTTGGTTCTCATCCGCTTTCACCATTGAAAGATTCATCAAATGCCATAGCTACAAATCACCTTTCTGCCATATTTTGAGCGTATATTCATGCTCATTGTTCTTTTACTCATCCGTAAGGAGTTCATATTACAATAGCAGGGTATTTTTTTGATTTGTCTATATCCTTGGCTGTATAAAGATGTGCTG
>CALFEN010000278.1 GCA_937950065.1 uncultured bacterium
GCTACTATAGATATGTTATGACAAGCCAAAAAGATCATATCCACCAAAGATAAAACTACAATAGTTGGTGGCAAATGACAACAGTCAGCAATAGATTCTAGAGCAAATGAAATCAAAGCTCAAATCTCAAATACTAAATCAGACTATGATAGGGAAAAACTACAAGAAAGACTTGCAAGAATAGCAGGTGGTGTTGCAGTTATCAAGGTATGAGCTGCTACAGAGATGGAAATGAAAAACAAGAAATATAAAATAGAAGACGCTCTAAACGCTACAAGAGCAGCTGTAGAAGAATGAGTAGTCGCATGATGAGGAACTGCATTATTAAAATTAATCCCAGCTCTTGAAAGTCTAAAACTAGACGACAAAGACGAACAGCTTGGTGTAGAGATATTAAAAGATGCTATTACTTATCCTGCCAGACAAATAGCTCAAAACGCTGGATTTAAATGAGATCTTGTAGTAGAAAAAATCAAAGAATCAAAAGAAGAAAATTTTTGATTTAACGCCAAAACTGGTGAATACGCAGACCTTATGAAACAATGAGTAATAGATCCAGCTAAAGTTATCAGAGTATGACTACAAGAAGCAGTAAGCGCCGCAGGCATGATCCTTACTACTGACGCTGTAGTAGTAGAAAAACCAAAGAAAGAAGAAGCAGCCCCTGATATGTGATGAATGGGCGGAATGTGAGGCATGTGATGAATGTGAGGTATGATGTAGTTTTTTACCATAAATATATTTATAAAAGCCGTGTTTTAAATACACGGTTTTTTTGTAAGAAAGAATTACAGGGCTCTTACATATGATCAGTATAAATAGGGTGCAAAAAAATTTATTTTATAAAAAAAATTGCAATGAAAAAATTAAGTGCCTTTTTGATAGTCGGCGCCCTAGGTTCTGTGGCTGCCATATCATCTTTTAGTTTGGCTTCAGATCTAAATCCACAGTCTTATTGACTGAATGGTAAAGATAACACATCTGTAGTCACCGAGACAAACTCAAAGCCTGTTTCCACTCAAACATCAAACAGGAAATTAAATGAGAAAAAGATTCAAAAGATTGAAATTAAATCATATGATGAAATTGTCAGCGACTTGGAAGATAGTGTAAATTATGATTCCTTGCCAAAAGACCAACAGGAAGATTTGTCAAATGTTATTCAGGAATATGCAAAAAAAATCTCTGAAATTATCAAGGATTTTAGCACAGACACAGAAGATCTGACTCAAGACGTGATAAATGCCAAATATCAAAAAACTTTGAATAAATATGTAAAAAAACTACAGGCATACAAAGCAGATTTAAGTGTCACAAGAACCCCACCCAAAGAAGACATAAGAAAAAAATAATTGATTAAAGGTTGAGCTATAGACTCAACCTTTTTTTTAAAAAAATTTTTTAATTATACTTGATTATAGTCATTATTTTTTTATAATAATTAGTATTTATCTACAAATCAAATATATATGGATCATATTGCCATAATGAATAAAAAACTACGTCTAATAGACAAAATTCTCACTTGAAAAAAAAGCATAGAAACCAGATGGTATACCAACAAAATCTCTCCTCGGGACAGAATAAGAGAATGAGAAAGTGTCTATTTCAAAGATAGTTGACAACCAGTCACAGCCAAAGCACGAGTCAAGGAAGTCGTACAGTTTGAAATAAAAAATGCAAATATCGGAGCTATTTTGAGTCAGTACTGAAATCAAATATGTTTTTCCGAACCGTTGGATAAAGTAAAAGAACGGATACTTACCAAAAATTATGGAATACTTATATTTTTGGAGGATGCTCAAAAAATTAAACCTTTTGAGATAGATAAAACCTGATTTTGAATTTCTTGTGCGTGGCTCCATACAGACGATATCCAAAAACTTATCAAGAAAATATAATGTTTCTATTTGAATATTTTACTGAAATAATTATAAATTAATAATTTATTACGTTATTTTAAACGCAGAGAAGAGTCTAATTTTATAAATTAAATATTATCTAAAAATGGATACAAAGAAAAAAGTTTTTATAGTGCATTGATGGTGAGGCAACTCTACTGAACCTTGGTTTGTCCGATTAAAAAATTCTCTGGAACAAATGGACTTTGAAGTAAAAATTTTTGATATGCCAAATACTGATGAACCGGAGATAGACACACGAGTAAACTTCCTAAAAAACAACATTTCTGATATAGACAAAAATACTTATCTAGTTTGACAAAGCGTATGATGTCAAACCATATTGAGATATTTATCCACTCTTGATAATGATATCAAACTTTGATGAGTAGCTTTTGTGGCCGGCTGGTTTGACTTAATTCCCGGAAGTTGTGAATGAGAAGAAATAGATATAGCCAAACCATGGATAGAAACACCTATTGATCTGGATAAAGCCAAAACACATACAGATAACTTTTTCGCTATCTTTAGCGATGACGATTATTATGTTTCTCTTGATAACGAAAAAATATTTAGGGAAAAGCTAAATGCAAAAACTATTATAGAAACTTGAAAAGGACATTACTCTCAAGAAGATAATGTCATTGAAATTCCCGTTTTACTCAAACGATTCAAAAAATAAGATTTCCTTTTAATCCGAGAAATATATATGTTTGAGCCATCTTTGCCCCATTGTATTTTTTCTAAACATTAAGCCGAGCTCTCCGTAGCGACGGCGTTCGCTACTTAAATACTATTTTCTCCTCTAAATCAATTGTTGGCGAGTCTATATTTGGGTGGCAACGCCACACTTATTTTTTTATGCTCTTACTTTATAGGCAGTAAAATATTACTAGTGCGGTTCGCACTTGAGTCATGCCAAAAGAACATAAGAAAATAAAAAATTTACTTTTTCTATTTGAATATCTTACAAAAATAATTATAAATTATTAATTTATTTCTACGTCATTTTGAACGTAGCGAAAAATATAATTTATAATTAAATACAATATATGAAACAAGATTGATTTATAGATATGGATTTTATGGAAGAAACTGACAAGATAGAAGACTTGTTAAATATTGATGCTGAAACAGAAAAAATTAAGACAAGATTGCAAAGTCTTAATAAATCATGTATCTATTGATTAATATGACCTTTTGGTAGCGGTAAAAGTGTGTGCCTAAACAAAGTCAGCAAACAATTCACGACCGCAAAACGAATAACCTTTGATGCTTGGCAATATCCTGAAAGAAAAGACTTACGGGAAAATTTCGTTTTGGAAATAGCAAGACAGATAGACAAAGATACTTTTAATGAAACTATAAAAAATATTGATTGAAAACAAAATGATGATAAAAAAGCATTGGTAAATACTATTTCAGATATTCCTATCCCTTGATTTTCTTGTATAAAAAATTTCAATCATTTCTTAGATACTTCTCCAGCAAAAAGAACTTTTGAAGTTCAAAACATACTTATAGAAGCTTTTAAAAAAATTAAAGAAGATACAATTTATATAGTTCTTGAAGATATAGACCGTAGCGGAACAGAGTGAGTATACTTTCTAGAGACCCTCAAAAATTTCCTGGATAAAACATCCAAAGAAAACATTGTAAGCAAAAGGATAATATGTATCTGCCCTATGGATAATGATTCTTTAGAAAAACAATGGAATAGCTATATCAAATGTATAGAGTATTATGATTTTTTTAAACCAGCTTATAATTGGGAGAAATTTGTAAGAAAAGGTTTTATAATAAATAATTACGAAGAAGATTTAAAAAAATTAATTATAGATTGTTGTATTTTTTCATTCCATAGATTAATAGAAAAATATAATATAAGAGAATTGAAGTTTATCATAAGACATATAAACGAATCTTATAAAAAAAAATTAATAGATCATTCTGATATAAATTGGATAATATACTTTTTTATGAGTTTAATAAGATATGAAAAAAATATTCAAAGCGTTATTATATCTCCAAAAAATTCAATTGATTTGAATAGCGTTTCGTGGAAAAACCCAAAGACTATATCTTTCAAAGATTTCAGATTTTTTATATTTACTGTTTTATTCAATCTTTATTGATCCTCTCATATTTTTGGGTTTAGCATAGACACTGAATTTAATATAAATATATCTGTATGAGAAAATCTTGAATTTGTTAATAAAGGAAGTGAAATAAAAATCCCTGCTTACTATTTAGATGATTAATTTATATACCACATGCTATACTTTATCCCCACCCCCGTCTGAAATAAAAACGATATCACACTCAGAGCCCTCGACCTGTTCAAGCAGCTGCAGATTTTCCTTTGTGAAGATACCAGAACCACCAAAAAATTATTGAATATGTATGACATAGATTATCAGGACAAAAACTTCCATAGCCTGACCAGCTTTACTCATCCGGGCAAACTCAATTTTTACGTTGATCTTATAAGAGACAATGACGTCGGTGTGGTCAGCGAAAGCGGCACTCCCTGACTCTCAGATCCAGGCAAAGAACTAGTCAGACTTTGCCGAGAAAATGATATTAAATTTGAAGTCCTGCCTGGCGCCAATGCTTTAGTGCCGTCCGTAGTTTCAGCTTTTTTTGATAGCTCCGAGTTTATATTTCTCGGTTTCCTACCCAAAAAAAAGTGAAAACAAACCAAAATGAAATTTATCATCCAGAGTGAAATCCCTGTGTTTATCTATGAATCTGTCTATAGAGTAGAAAAAACTCTGCAAGAAATAAAGAACCTTTGATTTGACGGCAAAGTGCTTGTCTGCAGAGAGATTTCCAAAATGTTTGAACAGAAAGTTTGCGACCATATAGACATAGTTTTGGATAAGGTCAAAAAAGGTGAGATTGTCGCCAAATGAGAGTTTGTTATCTGATTTTACAATACAAAATAATGGACAAATACGACAAAGCCCTTTACTACGAAATTTTCACCAATAAGGAATACGCTGTTTTAGATGAAATTTTAAGAAATTCAAAAATAATTTTTGACGTGTGATGATACAAATGATATTTTAGTATGTATGCATTTAGCATCAATCCTGATTTACAAATACATTTTTTTGAACCAATTCCAAATTTTTTTGAGCAATCCCGTGAAAATTTAATCAACTTTGATCCACAAATTATCTGGAACAATACCGCGGTAAGAGCTAATTCCTGAGTCTCTACTGCTTACGTGGAAAAAACAAAATGAATGCAGTCCAGCTTTTTCCGCGACAACTTTATGATTGCAGATGCCGAAGAAATAGAAGTAAAAGCTATAAATCTGGATAAATATATTTTTGACAATAAAGAATATGAAATAGATCTTTTGAAACTGGACATAGAATGAGGTGAATTTGAAGTTCTAGCTGACCTCCATAGTTTTGACAAAGTTAAAAATCTGTTTTTGGAATATCATCTGATAGATAGATTTACCCACAAAGATTTACAAAATCTACTTGATAATTTAAGCAAAAACTATAAAAATATACAAACATTTGACAATAAATATACTGACAAACTAGGCTATATTCTCTGTACTAATTAAACTTATCACTATTTCAAATTATAGTTAAATAAACAAAATAAATTTTTATCTACAAAAACAACAATGAAAATATACTTATGCTACAAATTTGCTTGAATAGGAAAAGACGTTCTTTTACAAGAGTTAAACTGAATAAAAAATGTTTTTGATGATTTTTGATTTGAAAGTTTTATATTCTGTTTGGAATATAATTTTAAGCCCGAAACACAAACACTTGATGCAAACTTTGTCATAGCCAAAGCAAAGGAAAAAATATCTGAAGCAGACCTCGTTTTGACGTATATAAATTATCCTCAAAAGTCAGAATGAATGCTTATAGAACAATGAATTGCCTACAGTCTGAATAAAAAAATTGCTGTTTTTGTAAAAAATGAAATAAAGTCCAATTATTTTTTGACCTACTGAACAAATCCAGATATAATTGAGTATGATGAGTATCCTGATTTTATAAATAAATTAAAAAAATACTTATGAAAATATATCTCTGCTACAAATTTACCTGAATAGAAAAAGACATTCTTTTATATGAGTTAAACTGAATAAGAGATGTTTTTGATGATTTTTGATTTGAAAGTTTTATATTCAATCTAGAATACGAAGAAGATACCTTTGACCCTAGTTTTGTAGCCGCGAAAATGAAAGAGCAAATAACAGAGTCTGACCTAATCTTGACATATATAAATTATTCTCAAAAGTCCGAATGAATGCTTATAGAACAATGAATTGCCTACAGTCTGAATAAAAAAATTGCTGTTTTTGTAAAAAGTGAAATAAAGTCCAATTATTTTTTGACTTACTGAACAGATCCGGATATAATTGAGTATGATGAGTATCCTGATTTCATAGATAAGTTAAAAAAATATTTAACTTTAACTATATGAAGGGAAAATATAGACAGTATAGATAATCAAATACTTGAACTTTTGAAACAAAGATTTGAGCGAGTGGATAAAATATGAAAGTACAAAAAATACAAAAAAATTCCTCCACTAGATGAAAGCAGACGAAAGCAGGTTTTACAGCAAAAAGCAGTTAAAGCAGAGGAATTATGACTTAACCAGGAAATGGTAAAAAACATATGGGATCTTATCCACAGACAGGCGCTAATCCATGAGGAAAAGTTTTAAAAACATAAAGGGATAATATCCCAAGGGACGATGTCCCGTTTAAAATATAAAAATATAAGATGGCAAAAAACGAGGTTATAAACTTTGTATATATAGGAAGAATGGAAGAAGAAAAATGATTTGATCTAGTAATAAGTCTTTTAAGATCAATATTTTTTGAATCTCAAAATTACAAAAACAAAGTAAGATTTTTTATTTTTGGCGATGGTAATCTCAAAAAAGATTTTCTTTGAAGCTTTCAGTGAATAACAGATCTTTTTGAAGACAATATCACTACACTTTTGTCCAAAAATTACAAAACTATAAATTATTTTGGACGACAGGACAGACAACTCATAGATGAAATCCTTGAAATTTCAAACTTTAGTCTGATGCCTTCCAGATTCATAGAAACTTTTGGATTAGTGGGGTTAGAGTCTTGTACCAAATGAGTAAACGTGATATGATATAGAAGATGATGACTGGCAAATTTTGTACTACCTGAATTTGACATCTCTACTTATGAATGAAATACAGAAGTAAAAAAATTAAGAAAACTTTTTGATAATATAATTGAAAACTACTGACTGGCAAAGATAAATAATATCAGCAAACAATCTATAGAAATCTCTCAAAGATTTAATCAAGAAGCATGGCTTGAAAAATTCAAATCCATGTTTGAAAAACAAAAAATTCTGATGGTTTCTGATTACCTTCCAAATATATGATGAATAGAAAATTATATTCTCAAAACTAGTGATTTGTTAACCAAAAATTGATTTACAGTAGAAAAATTTGGACGAGATGGACTAAAATGAAAAATGCCTAAATGGTTAAAAATCTTATGACTTCCATGTACAGCCTGAAATTTCTGGTTCGCAAAAAAACTGAAAGAAAAAATCATGACTTTCAAACCTGATCTTATATGGTTCCATAGTGTGAGCAGATTCGCCGGCTGGCTGCCTCTTTACCAGACCAAATCCAAAGACTACAAAAGATGGATAATGTATCACGATTTATGATATTTTTGCGCATATCCTTCCAAGATAAACAATGAAGAAAAACTATACAAAAAACTTACTTTATTTAATTTCCTCAAAACTGCAGGAACAAAAAATATATTTAAACTTATAGCAGTATGTTTCAAATATTTAAGTAATTTTTCAATATATCAAAATCTCAAAAAAGATAATTTTGACAAACACCTTGTCCCTTCAGAGTTTATGGTAAAAATACTTTTATCACAGTACGAACTTATCCGTGACAAGATAGAAATTCTGGAACATTTCAAAGATTAACCCCTGTTATTTATTGAGTTCACCTATTTTCCTAAAAGAAATCCTTCACAAATTTAAACAAGTTTCATCTCATCATATTTGTAGAGATCAAGCGTCTAATACTTGAAAAAGATAACTAGAAACGTCTATTGTTACATCTCTAGCGTGATTTTTGCTTATCTTATCCAGAGGTAAATTGTGTCTAAAATGCAGCCTGCCAGAAATGTTTTGTAAATCAACATCTGACTCAATAATCACTGTAGGTTTTCACTGTCTTTCTGGATCATCATTTGTACAAATATCTTTGGGAAGTCTTTTAAGGGAATTGAATTTTCTGGTTCTTGTCCTCAATGTTCATATTTTCTCGTCTGTTTGTCTCAAACTTGCTTTAAATATATCTTTTTTATCAGGAGAGTTCCATGCTATTTTTTTGCAAAGAGCAACGACGAATCTATACAATGGTGTGATAAAAGAAACCCCAAAAACATTTACAGTAGTGTCTGCAAAATGTTCTCAAAGACTAAGAATATCATATTCTTTTCTTTCTAATCTAACCTTTCATTTTTTCTTCCAGGTTAAGTATGTTCTTATATCATCTGTCTTCAACTTCCTAAACGAAACTCCGTCTGCTGATATTATAGTAATTATTCTCAAACGTATCTTGTTCTGTACTTCTCAAACCTGATTTTCCTTTATCAAAAACTTAAAAACATTATCAACAAAAAGCGGTCCAAAAGGAACATGAAATTCTTCCAAAAATGGTACTTTTATATCGGATGATATCTCAACAACAGAAATTTCAGGAGATTGCATGATTAAATATATCTATAAAAATAGACTATATATACAGATATATTATATAAAGTCAATATTATTTTTTATCTTAACCATATTAAATAATATTGCTTTTATTCTTAAAAAATATCACGTAAAACAGAAATTTTATTTTTTATGGATTCGGCTATTATTTCCTCATCTCACATACCCTTATAGACAAATTCTTTTATCTCTTTTACCTGCTGCTGTGGAAATCAGATATACAAAAGAATTTCATCCAGATTCTTATAATTGTTTTGCAAAATCAGATTCTCTAAAATATTTATAAATTGTTTTATAAAATCCTTTGAAGAAAGATTTTGCAAGTTTTTTATATATTGTTTTTTTATTTGCTCAACGGTTTGTCTGTATATCCTTTGATAATTACGATACCTATTTCGGGAGATAAGGATTTTTATTGCAAAGAATACTATAAATCAGATCAAGATTACAAGAAAAAAAAACGGCACATACATCATCACAAAGTATTTTATTATTTCAAACGAAAGATCAGGCCAGATATTAAATATTACATTATCCATTAGATTCCAAAAATAATAAATAAAGATCAAATCAATTCTATAACAGTTCTGTGAGTATCAGATATTTGAAAGGAATTCGGTTGTTTAGTGATGATCAAAAAAGGTTTTATATTTCTCTCGTTGTCTATTTTGATATATGGAGTATGTAAAATCTTTGACAGATTCTGCAAAACAGATATATTTACAGAACTTTTTATTATATTTCCAGACATATTCAAGACCTCCCCGTTTGGATATTTTACCATTCCTCACTCTTGAGTACCCACACCTATAATATAAAAATCTTTAAAATTTTTAGTTTTTTGTATCAAATTTTCTATATTATTTTTTTGAGTCGCAAAATCAGAGTTATCTCATCAATCTGTAAGCATTACAGCACTACTATCCTGCCAGTCACTATCCAAAAAAGTTTTTATTCATCAATAAATATTCGTGCCTCATGCCGGCAACAAACCAGTATTCAAATTATTTAAATATAGTAAGAAATTATCTTTATCCAATGTCGGCGGCAAATAATAATTTGCTGTTCCAGCAAAAAG
>CALFEN010000279.1 GCA_937950065.1 uncultured bacterium
TTTTTATAAATCACTCTTTGCCTACTAGGAAAAATAAATCTGAATTTATCAAAGATTTATGAATCAACGTATTTGTAGACGATTACTATGATTACTGCACTGACATTGCTCAAACATGAATAAACGTCTATATGCCTACCAAACCGTGGAATGTGCACTATCAAAGTCTGCCACAAAATATTATAAGAATAGATAACTTGAAAGATTTAGTATTTTAGGATAATCAATGCCTCCTATAATTTATTCAAATTGTGAGCAAATAAATTTATTTTGATACAAGATTTATGAATCAGTATTTAATGTATTTTCTATGAATATATTATTTTTGATAATATTTATATTTAGTATCAAATTTTTTATAAATCGTATATCAAAATTTTTTTGAATAGAAGAATTCATAATAAAAAAATTCATATTGCTGTTGATATTCCAGTTAATTTTAGTATTTATTACTATATTAATATTTCATTATTTGGATTCAAATATATATTACTTTGGTAGACGATTTTCAATATATGATAGATTAATAATATTTATTGTTTTGGATTTATTACTTTTGTATTTTATATCAAAGAGATATTTTAAAAATAATAAGTTAAGATCTTCGTTAGTTGTTTCTATGTCGATGATAATATTGGAAGTGCTAGAAATATATCTTTTCCACCAAGGAATGTTATATTTGACTTCTTTTCATGCTTTTAGATCATGTGCAATATAATATGATACTTCAGATAAAAAATGTAAACATAGGTATAGACCTAGATGAAATTTTGGCTGATACAGTCAGAGAATTTTTAAATTATTCCCAAACAAAGTTTGATATAAAACTTGAACGAGATTGACTTTACAATTATTTTTTACAAGATGTGAAAGAAAGTTGAATAAATAAAGAACAATTTTTTGGATTGTGGAAAGGATTTGTGGAGGCTGGTCATACAAGAAATATAGCTCCTATCAAATGAAGCTACGAACTTTTGTCCCACCTCAAAAATAATTGAAATAAGATATTTGTAATTACTGGCAGACACAATTTTGAAAAAACAAACACTGAATACTGGTTAAATAAAAATTATCCAAATCTTGTAGATGATTTGATTTTTACAAATTTTCTGTCATCAGATATGAGATTAAAATCTGAATATATAAACAAATATGAAATAAAATTATTTTTTGATGATATATATGATTTCTGTACTGACGTAGCAGTAAATTCAAATATTCCTGTATATATGCCTACCAAACCGTGGAACGTGCACTATCAAGATTTACCCCAAAATATTATAAGAATAGATAGTCTTGAAACTCTGTTAGTATAAAAATTAATTTGTAAAGAAATTAATTTAATGGAAAGCCCCATTCTGCGGACAGGACGGGGCTTAAAAAAGGGCAGTGAAAAAGAGATAGCAGGAAACAAAGAAAAGGGTGATCCCTCTTACTATGTCCTTGCTCAAGAATACGGACGTAGCTACGAAAAGGAACTTTCCCCAGCCCCAAAGGTTGTACCCTGTTGGACGAGCCGGATAAGTATCGATTCGCTTCCAGAGAAATACGAACTGAACCATCAGCGTGACGCCTGTTATTACCCCTAGGAAAAAAGCAAAGATTTCGCAAGTGCTTCTTCCCAGAATTATTGCAAGGTTTACACTGATGTCGTCTGAACTATTCAGCAGATATCCTCCAAAAGCAAGCCAGAAGAAGTTTGCTTTTTTTGTTTGTAAATTCTCCTTTTGAGAGTCTTCTGCTTTTGAAGGACAAAAGATTTTATAGGTTAAGCAAAGTACAATAAACCCAGCCAGTATTTGGATATATTTCAATCCTGAAGGGACTTCCTTCGTAATTTTTTGAAGTATCAGCACGATGATTATCATCACGCCTACGGCACTAGCCAATCCCAAAACCGGTTGAAAATTTTTACCTTGCTTATGCGACTGTATATATATCTCCCGGAAAATCAGGAGATCATCTACACCAGTCGCACACCACGCCAATACTCCCCAAAAGAATGCTGCTAAAAGGGGCATCTTTTGTTGGAGATATGTCAAAAGCGACTGGTCCATTTCTCCTACCTTTTTTGTTAATATTTTTAGTCTTATGAGACTACTAATTTGTTTCTTCAAGTGTTTTTTGCTTCATAAAGAGCATTGTCTGCTTTTTTGAATGCAGCTGGCTTATCTCAATTTATAGCAGATATTCATATAGATACAGTTTTCATAAGTTCTGTTCAGTTATTCAATTTTATAACTTTTTTTCTCACGTTTTCCAATATACGTTCTGCTACCAAAACAGCCTGTTCTTGTGTCTCTACATCAAGATATACTACAAATTCTTCTCATCAGGTTCTATGAACAGTTCACTCATTTTCTTGTACTTCTGTCCTTTGAGAATAGACTTTGTCTTCTATTCTTAAAGAATTTTTTATGGTTTTTGCTATTTCTCTAAGTACTATATCTCCATTATCATGTCAGTATGTATCATTCACTGATTTAAAATGATCTATGTCCAATGCTAGTAAATATCATTTTTTATAATTGCTTCTTTCCCAGTATTTTCTGTTGTAAAGAGTTGTAAGTTCGTCTTTGTATAGATCGTCCATAGTCTCCAATATTTTTATCATATTCGCTATACCAAAAGCCATTCAATCTATCATAGCTATTTGATTTTCCACACTTTTTGCTTCTGTATATTTATCTCCTGATATATATATTCATTCAGCAGCTTCCACTACAAAATCTTCTCATACTCATTCTATAGGAATTGCAGATATTTTTAATCAATTTGTGGTTTCGGTATATTTTCAGTTCACTAGATTATATAAATTTTTATAATTATTTTCATCAGGGATCAATTTATAGTCAAAAATTATCTCTCAATCTTTTTTGATAGTTTTTTTTGTAAAACAGTTTCCAGTTTTGATATAAAAAGAAAGTTCATCAAAATCTGTAAGCATCATAAGTTGTTCCATAATTTCACTCATTCCGTCTGTCAGATGCCTTCACTTGATATCTTCTATAGTCAGTTTAAATTGAAATCTTGTCAAAACATTTAATAACTCTATTGGTATATATTTATCAAGATTGGAGATAATTTCTAAAATCAGATAAATTTTTTTAGTAATATTATTTATTTTTTCATTTTTATATTCATATACCAAAAGTTTTATTATAGATAATTTAATCATGTCAGTAAAAAACTTAAGCAGTTTAGTAATATCTTCAGATTTATATTCATGCGTTAAGACTTTTGTTATAGAATGTTTTGTCATATCAGTAAAAAATTTAAGCAGTTCATTTGTAGTATCTGCTCATTCGTATTCGTAATCTATATATTTTTCCAAGAGATTTTTAAATGACATATCAAAATATTAAATAAAAAGTCATTTATTTAATAATAATGTTAAGCTCAAAGTCAAGATTAATATTATTTTTTCCTACGCTAAATTTTTTGTAAAAATCAAAACAATAATTTATACCTTGAATTTTTTCACAAATTTCTTATTATAAAATAGTTTATAAAATATATAATTTATGACCATAGAAGAACTAATAATAAATTTTTTAAATTCTTGAGAGTTGGACGAAGATTGAGTTAGAAATGCAAAAAGACAATTTGCCAAGGCAAATAAACTTTCAAATCTACCTACCAATATTCAGTTACTAAAAACATACCGTAGACTTGTGCAGGATTGAAGTATTATCAAAGATACCAAATTTGAGCAGCTTCTCAAAAAAAGAGCCATCCGTTCCCTTTCAGGGATTGTGCCGATTCAAGTGTTAACCAAACCTTTTCCGTGCAGTGGAGAATGTATTTTTTGCCCAAACGATGCTACCATGCCCAAAAGTTATATAAACACAGAACCGGGTGCAATGAGAGCTTTTCTCAATGAATTTGATCCTCTAAAACAGGTTTATAATAGACTCTTGTCTTTGCAGATTACAGGACACAATACTGATAAAATAGAAATGATTGTTTTGTGATGAACTTTTGACTGTTATCCAAGGGATTATAAAATAAGCTTTGTCAAAGCTCTTTTTGATGCCTGTAATACTTTTGATGAATATTATAAATTTGTGGAAATAGATGAAAATAATCCAAAATCCGCCAAATTCACAGTATCCGAAAATTTGGATATAAAATATCCAGATACTTTAACTCAATCGCAGGACATCAATGAAACTGCCTGACACAGGATTATCTGACTAACTATAGAAACCAGACCCGACTATGTAAACGATGAAAACTGCAGATTTTGGAGAGAACTTGGAGTCACTAGGATAGAAATCGGTATACAGTCGTTATTTGATGACGTTCTCAAAGCTAATAAAAGATGAACCACTGTCCAGCAGATTAGACAGGCTCTGCACAAACTCAGACAATATTGATTTAAATTTTCAGCACATTTTATGCCTGGTCTGTATGGCTCCGATATTGCCAGAGATATCCAGACTATGGAACTTGCTTACAGCGATAGATATATCAAGCCTGATGAAATCAAATTTTATCCGGTTTCTGTAATACCAAACACAGAGCTTTTCCAGTTGTATCAGGAGTGAAAATACAAACCTATAAATGAAGAAGATTTGGCTTATCTGATAGAATATGTCAAAATGAATATTATCCCGCCTTATACTAGAATCAAAAGACTTATAAGAGATATCCCAAGCACAGAAATAGTAGCTTGAACAAAAACTACAAACATGAGACAGCTTGTAGAAACTCATCTTAAGGATAAACTAAAAAACTCTCCAGAACTTCAAAAAAATTTGTTTGAAAAGCTTTATCCTTGTGTATTAAATTTTCAGACTGAACAGGAATTTTTTGACAATCTCTGAAATTTATGAGAAACCGATGAATTGGAAACTTTCTTGATTTGAGATAATTTTGACGGACAAACAAAATCTGAATTTATATGTCTGTGCACTAGATGCAGGGAAATTAGAAACCAAAAAACAAAACAGGAAAACGCCGTTCTCGTAGTAAGGAGATATTTTAGTAGTGTTTGAGAAGAATTTTTTATTTCATGGGAAGACGCAAGTTGATATTTATATGGATTTGTAAGACTGTTATTGCCGCAGGCCGGTGAAACAATAGATTGGCATGGACTATGAAAAGGCTGTGCACTTGTCAGGGAATTGCACGTTTATTGACAGCTCGCCAAAATCAGCGAAAAATCAAATGATAAATCCCAGCATAAATGATTTGGTTCCACGTTAATGGAATTTGCTGAAAAAATAGCTCAAATTAGAAATTATAAAAAAATTTCTGTAATTTCTGGTATTTGAGTAAAAGGTTTTTACAAAAAAATTTGATACACTGAAGAAGGCACTTACGTTGTAAAACCTCTGTAGTGGCAACGGTGCCATTGGCAGCTTGATTGATGCACTTACTCACTTAATGAACTAACCAAAATTAGAAGCTACGAGACGAAAAATATAAAAGCCACAATGTGGGTGAATTTCTCTTAATGTGCCAAATATATATGTCTAAATTTTCCTTATTCCTTTGTTTCAGCACATTTATCAAGCCGAGCCTCTGATGGCAAGAGAGTTTGCTACTTTACCTTTTGTATTAACACAAAAAGTATCTTAAAAGAAAGCTTTTTTTTTAGATCCTTCGTTTCATCTAGTATTACTTGTCTTTATAATTTTTTTTAATAATCTAAACAAAGTAATAAAAAATATTGAAAATTCTAAAAAAACAGATAATATAAAAGATATAAAAATTTTATATTATTTTTTGTAAAATGACAAAACTTATTTATCTGCAAGATACATATTTATTCGACTATTATGCCCAGATTATCGACATTACAGAGATACAATGAAGAACTGATA
>CALFEN010000280.1 GCA_937950065.1 uncultured bacterium
GACCACCGAGATCTACACTCTTTCCCTACACGACGCTCTTCCGATCTGATTAATCCAACCAGATAGCGTTGAAGTCACTACTGAAAATGAAAAGTTATCAGAACGAGATATCTTTTTGCAAGAACATTTAAATGAAAATTTATCTAAAGAAGAGATAGACAATCTTCATTTTCAGCTTGAAGCAAAAAAATATGAATTTGATTCAACTTCTATTTCAGAAAAATCATTAACAGAAATAGAGGAAATATTTAAAAATTTAATTTTGAAATGAGATTTTGACAGCATTTTTGTATTATATTTTTATATAAAGACAAAATTCGATAAAATAGACATATCTGTAAAAGACATTTATGAGGCAGAAAAAGGGACAAAACAAAATATTTACGAATTAACTCTTTTATGATTTGATATAGCGTTTTCTAGTGCATCTGCGGAAATAAACGAACAAAACACAAGAGAACCACTAAAAGAAAGACAAGATTTAAGATTACTTATATTAAAAATAAAGGATACTCTGAAAAGCATAAATAACTTTGAACTAGATAATTTTACCTTTGAAGAAGATACAAAATCCAAAACGGGAGAATTGGAGACTTGGAACAATTTCTTAAAATCAGTTTTGGATAATAATTTAGCAGAAAGTGAAAGAGAACAAAAAATATATAATTTAGTAAAAATAAAAAACGATTTGGATAAAAAATGATTTAGAAAATTAAATTCAAAAAATTCCGAAAGAATTTTAGCTGAAATTCCTGATGATTTAGAAAACTATGATCAAATTCTTGTTATCTCGTTTATTTTGTGATATAAACTAGACTGTATAAGAGATTGTATAGATAACATGCATAGTTGCAGTGAAAAAACTATAAATGCTTTTTGTACATTATCTGAAATGTGATTTTATATAGATATGGATAAAGTATTAAAAACTTCTTCCATAAGCAATTTAGAATCTCTATCTGGAGAAATTAATAAAGTAAAAATACTTTATGCAAAAACTGAAGAAAGATTAAAAGTATTGAAGAAAATAAAACTTATACAAGATTTAAATAGTTAAAATATTAATTATCTAATTTAGCAAAATAAAAAAACGGTTTAAAACCGTTTTTTTAAAAAAATATTATTATTTAATCAGCTTGTTGAAGTTTCTCTATAGTGTTTTCTACCTGCTGGACAAATGTAGGAGCATACTGCTCTACACAATCCAAAGTCAAACTCATAAAGTCTTTACAACTATGAACTTCGGTAGCAGCCACTCAAGTTTTATAAATTTCTCTAAGATCTTGAGGAATTTCATTTTCATCAAATTTCCTGCCATGTTTTGCATAAGCAGCTTTGATAATTTCCATAAGTTCAGCCACTCATTCCTTGTTTTTTTCTTTTTCCCTGTATTGGAAATATAAACCTTTGATTTTATCAGGAGAGTCGCAGCTCAATGCTGCTGCCACAGCTGCAACAAATTTCCAAGGGCTTGCTGTCTCTGAAATCAGCATATATCTATCATCGTCTGGATTCTCTTCTTTAAATTTTTGTGCAGAAAAATAAGCATTGGCTGTATGAGGACAGATAAGTCTATCTTTTTCTAGCCAAACCTGTCTCATAGTAAGAAGCTCTTCTTCTGTGCTTACTCTGGAAGCTACAAGTCAGAGATCTATAATTTCCTGATGTTCTTCAGGAGTCAACTGTATTTCTTCTCATCTAGCTAATATTTCCATAAGTTCTTTGGTTCTCTTGTCCCCAAAAAGCAATGCAAAGAGTCATTCAATATTACTTCCATAACTTATGATCATAGATACTGAAGGACAGTCTATTTTTTCATCATCTCTTCTATGTCTGTATTTACCATATTTTATAAGTCTATATACTTCATCGTTTTCATTTGAAGAAATTATAATTTTATCTATATTGAGTCCCATCTTCTTTGCCAAAATTACAGCATAAGCATGTCCAAAATTTCCTGAAGGGATTACTTCATGTATTCCAGCTATCTTATTTATTTCTTTTCACAATTCCTTTACTAAAGTATCAGTATCTATATCATCAAAATCTTCAGATTTTATAAGTTTCTGTATTCAATCTATTTTATCTATATCTACTCCTATTTTCTTTATAAACGCCAAAACATCATCTTTTCATTTTAGGTCTTTTGGTATTTTAAATTTTTTTACAAGTCATAGGGAATCTGCTATAGAGTAAGCTCCGGTATGGTATGTAGCCTGTCAATATATCCTTCATATATTTACACTATTGAAACTACCGGCTTTGACTTCTATCTCAAAACCATATTTGTCTATCAAGTCTTTGAATGCTTTTTCAAGAATTCCTTTTAATTGAGCTCTAAATTCTGGTGTATTTCATTTTTTCATAGCTTCCTGTATAGGAGTGAATGCTTCCTTCATAGCTATAGCAAAAACATTATCTCCTAATCATTCCATTTGTATCTGCTGACCAAATACAGATTCAGCGATAGGATACCCTATTGTATTCATTATAAAATCTTTTCATAATATTCCTGAACCGCCTGCTGGTCATGTATCTCAGCTAGTGGAAGTCTGTGCCACTACGAAAGTAAGTTTTTGTCATCTTTGTCCGTTTAACGCATTTTTTATAGATTCTTCGTTCTGCTTTTTTACTATGATAGATATCATCTCTGTCAGCATCTGCAATGCCAAATCTTTGAATGCATCAGTAGGTCAGGTTGTTTCATTTATTAAAGCAAGTTTTTTGTCATAATCAACGACTTCTATCGGCACAATATAAGGAGATACGAATTTATCCAAAGTATTTACTACCTGCTCAAGTTCTTTTGTAGTAAATTTTGTATCAAAATTTTTCCAAATTTCTACAAACATCCTTTTGATAGTTTCCCTAATTATATCTTTGCTGCCAGATTCTGTTGCAAGTTGTATTTCCTGAGCATAAGCATCTGCCAATGACTTTAAAGATACATCTACTTCTGTTGGTCTGTAGAGTCATTTGTCGGGAGCTGTTCATCATTGTATAGCTTCTTGAAACGATATTCTTTTTTTAAAATCTCTGGTTGACGCTAATTCCATTTTTATAATATTTTATAAATTAAAAAAGATATATAAATATCTATATATCTTTTTACGAACAAAAGTCAACACTAAAATATTAATTATTATTTAAAAAATCTATTGCAAATCTTATTTAAATACTTAATATTTTTATATTTTATAAATAATTTTTTGAAGAAATGAAAAAAGAAGGACAAAAAAATCTATTGATTGTTGTAGTTATATTATTCTTAATACTTTTTACTTTTTCTAGCAATACTAATCTAAAAAACTGGTTTCTATAC
>CALFEN010000281.1 GCA_937950065.1 uncultured bacterium
ATAGGATCTTCTATAGTGATTATATGTTTTTTGTATCTTATATTTATTTCCTGGATCATAGCTGCAAGTGTAGTAGACTTACCTGATCATGTAGGTCATGCCATCAGTATGATACCACTTTTCCTAGTGACGATGTCAGCAAATACTGGAGGAAGTTTTAGATCTTCCAATGTAGGAATCTTTTCTGACAAAAGTCTTGCAACAAGCATTATATTTTTTTGTTGTCTAGAAATGTTGATCCTGAACCTTCTGTTTTTATATCACCGACCAAGATCAAGATCAAGATTTTTTCTAAAACTTTCTCCTTCGGCTTCGTCCATAAACATATATGCTACCTCTGTAAGTTGTTCTGTATTTAATATTGGTAATTGGGAAATTCTATATGCTTCATCGTATATCCTAAGAACAGGAGGTTCATTGTATGTGAGATACATATCAGACGCCTTGTTGTCTATCATCATTTGTAAAAGATAATTTTTGTAAGCTTCCGGATTCCTGGTTAGTTGTAGAATCTCGTCTGAAATAGGGTGATCAAGAGTTTTTTCTTCTGACATAATAATTTTATTATTTAGTATTTAAAAAATATACAAAATGATTATTATAATAAAGTATACAAACAATTATAATAAAATAAGTTTATTTGTCAAAAAATTTTTTACCATTTTTATCAAATTAATATATTATATGTCATGAGGATTATTTATGACCTTGGAAACTGGATTTACAATATACAAAACAAGCATTGAAATCTCACTAAAACGTTGATAAATAATAATGTTGATAAGTTTATCCTAAAAGATTTTAAAGTTGAAGAAAAGAGCACTCTTTTGCTTGACGAGCAGAGATTTAGTTTTTTTAATTTTGATGTCTTTCTTGATCAAAAGATACCGTTGGATATAAGACAGTTCAAGAAAATAATAGAGGAAAAGAAAAACTATGTAAAAGAAAAATACGAAAAATATTGAGAGTTTCTTTATTATCTGATAGATGATATATATGTAAATTGAGAGAAAAAAACATATTTTTTGGGTGATGTTGGGAAGATACATTTTAGACTAAAATTTGTATTGATTGGATTTGAAACAATGGCTCTTTTTAAAATATTTACATGAAATAAGCTCTTCCAAAATAAAAATATAGATATTTATCCACAAAGTACATTTACAATAAATTTTTTGAGAGATAGTTTAAAAAAAGATGATATAAATATCGTGTATATATTTAATTGATACGCTAAACTTATACAGATAAAAAATTGATTTTATCATAAGATTTCTAAAATCCCTTACTGAATAGAGAAACTGAAAACCATATTCAAAGACAATGATATTTATACTCTTTATAAGGATAGTTTTTCCAATGAAGAGTTTAATGTTTTTTCTCAAAGACTTATTATAGAAAGTTTTAATTTTTATTCAAAAATAATTTGTAAATGGCTTGGGCAGGAACTTGTATTTGGCAAAGACGTGATAGTTATAAGCAATATTGCCAAAAATAAATATTTTATAGATAGTTTTTCGGATACTTATCAAAATCATGTAAAATGATATGTATTGCCGTTTCATACTTCTAGAAATTTGAATAAAAATAATTATAATATAGACATATGATATCTTGATCTGATAGTTTTTCTTGATAAGACTATGAAAAATCATAAGTAATTTTTGACAAAATAAAAAAAATAATTAAAATATTAGATGAAAGTT
>CALFEN010000282.1 GCA_937950065.1 uncultured bacterium
CTCAAGAACAAATACAGGAAGCTCAAAAATGAGGATTCCAAGAAAATGCCTCACTGGAAGAAGAAATCAAAAGAATAATAAATTTACCGGATGAACAATATAAAGACAGCCTACTGTCTTCCAAGTTGAGAACTTATCTAATGGATGCCGAAAAACATTATGTAACCACACTTACAGACTACAAGACAGATATGGCACCAAGCTACCGAGAACTCAAACCCACATATTATAATATTAGTTGATTATTTGCAAAAACCTATTATGCTGTAAATTACCCATCTTACATAGATTTTTTGTGGACCAGAGATCTTTTGAATGTATACGGGAAATGGGACTTAAGCTGGTTTGTATATCCAGCAGATGATGCCAAAATTCAATGAATGCTTAAAAGAAGAGCTACCCAGCTCAAAGCCGAGATATCAGATTATTATAGCAGATGAGTAACAATAGACACTGAAGTAGAAATACAATATAGGGATGTAGAAAACATTAGACAAAAATTAGCAACTAGAGAAGAAAGATACTTTGAAAGTTCTTTTTACATCACAATATATGAAGACGATCTAGAAAAATTAACTACCTATGGTAAAAAGTACGAACAGAAAATTTCATGATACTGAATAAAGATAAAACCCGCCATACAAAGAATGGATGAATGATTTTTTTCTACAGTACCTTGGTGATTGGACGATCTTGCTATATATAGAAGTATGATAACAACATCTTTGTGATGATCATTCCCTTTTATGACAAATGATCTTATAGAAAGCACTGGAATACTTTATTGATACAATTTACATACATGATCAATAATTATTTTTGACAGATTTTCACATAAATTACCAAATATGAACAGTATAATACTTGCTACAGCGTGAGCATGAAAATCATTTACTGTAAAACTAGAAATATTGAGATACCTATTGCTTGGTATAGACGTGATAGTAATAGATCCTGAAAATGAATATAAATGACTTTGTGAAAAAGTATGATGAACATATATTAATATTGCTGTAAATTCAAACCAAACTCTAAATCCTTTTGATCTTCCTCCAAAAATAGAAGATGTAGACTATCAAAAATGAGATCTATTGAGGAGCCAGATAATGAGTCTTATCTGAATTATTTCAGTATTGCTCG
>CALFEN010000283.1 GCA_937950065.1 uncultured bacterium
AAAGTTTCCTGAATAATTTATATATTTCTTTTGTGAATATATAGTAGTTTTTTGATAATTTTTATCTGTGATGTAAAATAATATATCATAAAATAGAGATTCTTTTTGTAACATTTCTTGTGTATTTTCTCAAACTTTTCTTTCTAATTCTCTAATCTTTAAATTTTTTTCTACATATTCATACTCATATTCGTCCTCCATCAAAATAAATGAAGGCTCATAGCTTATAAAAATGATAGAATTACCCGTTGTTATTATTTCATCTTTTATTTCTAGTCAATCATAGTTATTTATCTTATCTTTTATACTTAATATATAATTTTTTATTAATTCATCAGGTATCTTTATTTCTTTAACAATATATCAATTATACCTTATGTTGTGCTTTTTATAATTCATTAATATATTGTATACAAGATTCTCTTCTTTTGTGTATCATTTTTTAGACAAATCTTCATCAATTTCATCATCAATATATTTATTTAATCTAATAATTTCTTTTTGAGAATCTAAATCTAACTCATCTGAAAAAAGATCTTCATCTATTATGTCCTCCTGTTCTTCAATTTTTTCTAATTTTTCTAAGTCTTTTTTATTATCTTTTTTCTTTTTCTCAACTAAATAATGAGTTAGGTATCAATTAAATTCGTTATTGATCACATTAGTAATATCTTTTACTAAACTTCATTTATTGTATAATGAATATATTTTATTAATAATTTTTTTCTCCTTTTCTTCTATTATTATTTTGCTATTTTTTCAGTCTTTATATTTTTTTACTCTATATCAAAATCAAAGGGTTCATCATAATTTATGAAAATTTCTTTCAATGAAATTATAGATAATTGAGTAGCTAATTCTATTAGATAGCTTATCACTCTCCAATACCGCCATAGCTCAAAGCATTTTAAAAAGCATTCTTCACACAGGAGTATTCTCTATCGTTTCTGTAGATGATATTAGTTGATAATCCTTTTTGAGAAGAGTTAGTATTCTAGTTCAGTCAACATCATTTCTAAACAATCTGTCTATTTTAAAGAATATTATTCATCAATATTTCCTAAACATTTTTTTCTCTTTAGAATCTTCCTCTAGTTGTTCCATCATTCGTGAGAATTCTGGTCTCGTTTCGATATTCTCTTCTCAAATTTTCTTATATCAACTTTTCTGTTCTTTTATTATCAACAAATCACCATCTTCAATTACTCTTCAAAGGTCTCTTACCACTCATCCTCAGTCTTGAATTATCTGTCAATCCACTTCATATCAAAGAATTCTTTTTTTTATTATATCAAGCTGAGTTTCTATACTTGTACTATAATTAGAACTTGAAACTCTTAAATATACAAAAAATTTTTTTCTAGCAATCGCTTTCTTATTTCTCTCATTTTTTTTTGGATTGTTTTCTATTTCAGAGCTTTTGTTAATAACTACTTTTTTTGTATTCTTCCTTGTTGATTTTTTCCTAACTTTTTTTTTCTTCTTTTTCTGAATTTCCATGTTATTCAATATAAATATAAATTTCTTTCATAAATTATAAAGATTTAAGTTGTCTTCTCAATATTATTTTACAATAAAAAAATCCTGCTTTAAAGCAGGATTTTAGTTGAAGATTATTCTGAATAATAACTCTTAGTATATCTATCAAATATCTTCTCTAAAGTCTTTTGTGAAGATGAAGAAACATTTCATTTACTCTCTTTCTTCTGGTTTTTACTGACTTTTCCTTGTCATCTATTCTTAGTAACTTTCTTATTAGAAATCATGTTAATTTAATTTCGATTTGACTTTCAAAAAGTTTTCCTTATACTTAATGCATTAAGATTAATAAAACTAATTCTGAGAAGCCATTTAAAGTATATATAATATTTCAATGGTAGTTAAGGACTATTCAAATTATGCTGAGTAGTAAAACACAACGTAATTCCAATAACTACCAGACTCAATCAAACCCATTCTAAACAGGCGCCTATTTAGATTCGAAAACGTTGAGACTAGTAAAATTATGCATTGTCGACTATTAGTCATGCATTATTAAACATACGTCTCTGGATTAAGAGTTTGTCTCATTAAGATTAATAAAACCAATTCTAATCCTATAGTCAATCTGGAACCGAACTATGATATAGATAATGGCGACTAATGAACACTGTTTTTATTAAAAACTAATTGCTTTATAATCCACCCTAAGAAGTAAAATAAATTTTAATCCCTAGTTATCCATAGGTAAGTTAAGTCATTCAAATTAACTATACTATGATTATAAGAATTTATTTTACTTGTCAATAGCTTTTACAACATCAAAAAATACCCTTAAATAAGAGTATTTTTTAGTATTATAAAAAATCAATATTATTTTTTCCAAAAAAATACTTGAAAAGTTTACAAAAAAATTATATAGGTATATATAGTTTTTTAATATTAACCAAGTATAACAATGTCAGAAAGAAAAAAACATACTCCGAAAAAATATAAACTAGAAATAACCTTGGAACTTAATATGGAATGAGATAAGATAAACGATGCTATAAGAAGAATTTCAGATAATATTGGCTATCAAAATAATTGTGAAGTAGGTATAAAATCAATAAAATCCGTTCCTTATAAATCCCAAAAATCTTCTTTGTAGGAATTTTATCTATATTACTACTTGAAATATTTTTAAAATATACATAATTTAGGTATAGATAAAATTTATATACCTGACAAAAACAAAAATGCAAACAGATAAAACTTCATGATACAGCGAAAATATGCCAGACACACAAATCGTGGATAAAAAATGATTTCTAAAAAGGACTACCGAATATCGTTTGAATCAAAATCTTATGCAGAGTGAAAGAGAGATTATCTCTGAAAACTATAATGAAAATAAAAAACAAAACCGATTTATGAGGATGTTTTGTCCTGTAAATGTAAAAGTCATAAATATCCATAACGATTGAGACTGAGATATTAATATTAAATTTTAGTTCATAACAGAAAACAAAATGAAAGTTATTTTTGAACTACTTCAGATAAAATTCGTAGAGATGATAAGAGAGAAAACTTTCCCTGAAATAGTAGTTTTCTTTGTCAAAAGCATCTGTACAGTGTTGCTTGCACTGGCTTTGATCTTTCCTGAAAATTTGGTAAGAATACTAGACTGGAATAATCATTTATTTCTAAAAGTTTTATCCAGTTTTCTCTTTTCGTTCTTATTGTTTTTTAATATGGAAAATCTGATAAAACTGTATGATTTTCTCAAAAACAATATAGAGATAAGTTTCGGTGAAGATGAAACTGAACTACGGATGTGAGTGAATTTAGACGATCTTATCAGCTATCTTTTGGAGAACAAAACATTCAAGGTTGAAGTGGAAAAAACTT
>CALFEN010000284.1 GCA_937950065.1 uncultured bacterium
AATATATAAATAGCTCAAACTTTGTATTCTATGTCTTTTTTGTATATTCATGTGAGATACATTATTATCAAATATATAGGATACACAAGCACAAACACGTCTGCTGTCAAAGGTATGTAATGTTTTAATGATTCATTTGCATTGACTATATAATTTCGGTGTTTTAATAGATCTATTCATCGTTGAGGTTCTGATAATTTTATTATGTTTTTTAGCATTTTTTATTTGTTATTTTTTTAAAGAATTATAATATTTACAAAATCATATAAAAGGACACTCTCCAGAAGTTAGACATTTAGGATTTTTTGCAGTGCAAAAGTATCTGCCAAAAAATATCATACTGTGATGAGCCTTTGCCTTATACTTCTCTGGAATAATCTGTTCCAACAATTCAGAAGTTTTTTCAGGCTGGGCAAAGTTTGTCAATCAAAGTCTGGTAGAGATTCTTTGTACGTGTGTATCCACAGGTATATAGTTTTTTCCGTAGATTTGGTTTAATACAAGTTTAGCTGTCTTTAATCATATTCAGGGTAATCTCTTTAATTCCTCCAAATCATCTGGGATTTTGTCATTATTTTCATTCAAAATTCCAGCCAGCTTAAAAATATTTTTTGCCTTCATATTAAAAAATCCTATGGACTTAATTCCCTGCTTTAGTCATTCTTCTCACATATCCAAAACATCTTTTGGATTTTTTATTTTTTCAAAAAGATGTGCAGTGACTTTATTTACCTGCTTGTCCGTGGATTGTGCACTGAGTATTACAGCTACTACAAACTGAAATGCAGTACTATATTCAAGTTCTGTTTTTGCATCTGGAAAAAGTTTATCCATCTGCTCTATTATTTGTGTAATATCCAAAACATTTTATTTTAAATTAAAAGCTTTTATAATTTAACTATATTAAAATAAAATTCAATATGTTTTTGAAAAAAAATCTACTTTTTGGTTTTTCTTTGAAAATAAATTCTTCTAATTGAAATAATCTTTTGCTAGATTACCTTTTTCTATACATTCCTCACAGTTTATACGAAGAATATTTATTCAACCAGCTAGATTTTTACCATCAAATCAGTTTTGATTCAAAACATTTGTAACATATCAACTTCTACTTCAAGTCCTGCATACAAATATCACCTCTTTACTCCAATCAATTTTATCCAAGGAAGCTCCCAAGTCCTGCATAGATATAAGTTTAGAGCCTTTTATTTTTATCTGATTAAACTCTTCCGGCTGCCTAACATCTATAATCTCCAAATTCTCGGGATTTTTTAAGAATCTGCTTTTAAACTCTTCTGCTCATATTTCTTTGTACATGATCTATTTTTTACAAAATAAATATATATTAAATAATTTTTTCAAACCTGTATTTATTATAATGAATTTATATTCAGTAACAAGATTTTCTTCTCTAGTTATAAGATCAAATGATTTTATAAAGTTTTTACAAAATATCTACAAATCACTATAGTCAAATATCTATGAACTATAAGAAATTTATAAATATTTAACTCTAGGAAATCCTAAAAAGACGTTTCAAAATTCAAGGACAAATCAAGAGCTATAAGATAGATTAATATAATAAATCACATCAATATTATATCAAAAAGATCTCTAATTCTGATTTATATAGACATCTGGCGTCAAATTCATATTTTTTAGACTATCTACCCGTCCGAGGTTTATTATTTCAAAAGCTCTTGCCAGATGATAGATCGGAAGAGCGTCGTGTAGGGAAAGAGTGTAGATCTCGGTGGTCG
>CALFEN010000285.1 GCA_937950065.1 uncultured bacterium
GACCACCGAGATCTACACTCTTTCCCTACACGACGCTCTTCCGATCTTATCTATTAAATTTTATAAATAAATACAAATTATAAAAAAATATATAAACTTGTCAAATGAAAATAAATGAAAGGCTATGTACTTGTTTGAAATAATAATTATAATATAAAACATTTATTAAGAAATATTCTTTATTTTGTGAGCATTTTTGCTTACTCAATGTCCTGAAATAATTTAATTGACTTTTTATAAAAAATAAGTATATAATTTCTAATTCATATTTAAGAAAAAATTTATTTCTTGGGAAATATAGATGTGAGAAGATACTTTATTATTGCCTTCTTTAGAAGAATTTAGAAAAGATACTGATGGATTGTCAGGAATATTAGAAACAACACGTCAAGATCTTGCTATTACGTTACCTGAACATCAATATTCAGTTCCTGCAGAATTTTTCAAAAAATTTTTAAATTCATCTGTATATAAAATTATGATACAGAATTTAGAGTATAGGGATTATATCAAAGAATTGATATGAAGAGGGGATATTGTAGAGCTTTATATTATATCAAAAAAGTATTTCTCTCCGCTTTTTGCGGATATTGGAGAATTTAGAGAAAATTTTGAAGTGTTCTTGGAAAGTATGCTTTTGCTAATTTCAGAGATGATAGCAAATAATACAAAAGATATGATATTTTTATATGAAAATGGTATTGACGATGATTTTCATAATACTTTAAAAAAAAGTTTTTTGATGAGATATCTCAAGCTAGAATTTTTTTATAATTATAAAGATTCATATATAGAATTAATTATAGATTATTTTGATACGGGCAACGAAGACAGTTTAGGAGAATTTTTAGAATTTTTTAAAAAAAGTTTTCACAATAACAATATTAGCATAAAAGAAAATATTATGAAAGTATTAACTATCTTTATCTGATCTGGAATTGTAGAAAAAAAATGATTACAAATAGATGAGTCTTGGTTTTAAAGAAATTTTTATTCAATCATGAACATCTATTATTAATCTTTATATTAATTTAGTTAAAGATATTAATATAGATTTTCTAATTCCTTATAAGTTATAGGGGTGATAATATTCGTATTGTAATCTATGCGTATTAATTTTTTTGCCTTGTCAGGATATAGTATCCCATTCAAATGATCTAGTTCGTGTTGAAATATTATAGCATTTATTCAACTAATTTCTCGTATATTCTTTATTCATTGGAGATTAGTAAAGCCTATTTTCAATTTTTGATACCTTGGGACTCGACCTGCGATTCAAGGTAGTGACAAACAGGATTCTCTTCATTCTTGTATATCTTCGGGATCCATGATTTCTATTATTTCGGGGTTTAACATACAAGTGTCGCACATATTTCCTTTTCTACATATTTCTCCAGATACTAATTTTATAAGATCTTTATTGAAATTTACTATAATGACTCTTTTGGTGATGCCTAGCTGTGGTAAAGATACTCCTAAAGGATTCGCTCATATTATAGGGAAATAGCTTAAAAAATCTAAAATTCTAGTTGATGCGGTTCTCAAGTTGGTAATGGTTTTTTCACTAATTTTTACTTCAGAGGATACTTTTCTTAATCTATGGTTTTTTAGTCATATCAATATCGGTTTTGCCAATATATTTGAAACTTCTTGTCTTATATTTGTTGGTAATTGGGTTATATATAAATCATAGACGCCGTCTTTTTTTAAGTAGTCAATTAAAGTATAGTGTTTTTCCATTTGATTTTAGCTTCATTTAAAAACTACTCTTAATGTCGTTATAATTACGTATATATCAAGAAATACACTCCGATTTTGTATGTAGTACAAGTCAAGTTTTGCTTCCTCGTGGAAGTCTAATTTATCT
>CALFEN010000286.1 GCA_937950065.1 uncultured bacterium
GTTCTCTTGCCCAAAGCCAAGGCTCTTTGTAGTCATTCCTGTCATTCTCACATCCAAATATCCAGTCTGTCTGTGCTATAACCTCTGCTTCAGCTACTTACTATGGCTCATCAGCGATCGTTGACTTCTCCTAATCCTATTCATTCGAGATATATTTTGGTGCCGAAAGAATATGTTTTGGGAGCAGCTATCATTCAGTTGAATACAGGTTTGCCTGATGCTCAGTGTGTACCGTTTCAGTTAAGTAATTTTTCTTTTTCGTATGTTCAGCGATAATACCAATCTTGATCTGCTTTGGGTGAGTAATATCCTGTTATTGTAAAAGTTTTTTTTTGGCATTGTGATAAATCCAGTCAAACAACGCTATTTGATAAAAGTAGTATCAATACCAAGAGTCTTAGTTTTTTCATTTTGTTTTTGTTTTTTAAATATTCTTAATTATAAAAATTTTTTTTATTTTGTCCAAAAAGTGTCTATATATCAAAAAATACAGCTTGACAAATTCCTGATATTTATATTATGTAAAAATTTAACTTATATTTATGTTGAAATTTATTTAAGAATCATTATATTGAGTATTATATTTTTTCAAAATTTTATATATATATTTCATTATGAAGTTTAAGACAAGGAAACTTTGAGAATCTCAAAAATACGAGACTTTTTATGATATGGTCAAATCACATATGACAATGTGATTTTTTGTGAAATTTTTTATAATAATCATATGTCTTTGATTGCTGTATTTTTATGCGTGATATGCGATAAATTTTACAAAAGATATGTTTAAAAAAGTTTCCATTACAGCAGTAAAAACCATCTCATCGGTAGCAGGGGAGGAGATGAAACAGGATGAACTAGGTCAAATAAATATATTAATACTTGGTTATGGATGAGAATGACATCAATGATCATTTCTTTCCGACACGATTATAGTAGCTAGTTTCAATCCAAAGCTATGAAGCGTTTCTATGCTAAGTATTCCTAGGGATTTGATGATAACATCCAAATATCATAACTGAAAGATAAACTGACTTTTTGCAATGGCTTACAATAAGAATAAAAGTTATGATGAAGCTGTGAATGCACTTAGAGATAAAATGTATGATATACTTGGTATAAAGACTGATTACTATGCTCTTGTGGATTTTAAGTGATTTATAAATATAGTTGATAGTCTTGGATGAATAGATGTAGATGTTCCTGAAGATTTGACAGATAGAGAATATCCTGATGAGAATTGGTGATATGAAGTTTTTAGTGTCAAAAAATGACTTCAACATTTT
>CALFEN010000287.1 GCA_937950065.1 uncultured bacterium
TTTTTCTCATATTTTTTTGTTAATAAGTTAGGTGGCTCATTATAAATAAAAAAAATAAGAAATCAATACTTTAATTAAGATTTTTGTTTTTTACCAATAAAAAGGGGTTTTAGTAAATAAAAGACACGAAGTGTCCTATTTTCATTTGAAGACGACTTTGAGAGTTGTGATTACTACGTAAACATCTAAAAACAGACTCCGATTTTGGATGTAGTATAAATCAAGTTTGGCTTCCTGTTCAAAGTCAAGTTTGTCTCTGCCGAAAATTTGTGCATAGCCTGTAAGTCATGGTTTGATGGACAATAACCTTTTTTGCCATCAGCTGTATAATTTGACTTCTTCTGGCAGATGAGGTCTAGGTCATACGAGTGACATTTCTCATCTAAGTATATTGAATATTTGAGGGATTTCATCAAGGCTTGTTTTCCTGAGGAATTTTCACCATTTAGGGATTCTTGGGTCGTTCTTGAGTTTGAATAATGGTCATTTTCTTTCATTCTGCTGCATAAGTTCTTGTTTTATTTTTTCTGCATCTTTAATCATTGTCCTAAATTTGAACATCTTGAATGATTTTCATCATTTTCATACTCTGGTGGAACTGTAGATTATTGGTGTTCAATCTTTGATATAAATGAACAATGCTACAAGTGCATAAAGCCATCGGAAGACCAATAAAAATAGCAATGCTGAAAGAATATCAAAAATTCTTTTGGCGACTCTGAACCATCAGTCTAATGGTGATGACTTGTATTCCAAGGCAAGAATCGGTCAAAGTCTAGTTGGATGATAAATTAAGTCATCCAAAAAATATCATTGTGAGATATGATAAAACGTCTTTTCATTGAGTCTGGTATAATCTGCAATATCCTGCATAAAGATGTTATCGATGGTTCAAAGAGTTATGATGATATCGTATCAGTCAAGCTCCCTTTCAAATTCATTTCAAAGCTCGTCGATATCTATCCCATCGACAGTATATATTTTATAAAAGTTGAAATTCTTTTTTATTTTTTCAAAAAAAGTTTTGTTTGTATATAAAAATACTAATCTATAAGGCGATTTTTTTTCAAAATCAGAATTTATAGAGTTGAATATTATGTCAAATAGCGTCAAGAAAATCCAAGAAAAGAAGAATCATACGAAAAGTACGAATCTGGATATTCAGTTAGTAAATACAAATCAATATCAAATATATGAGATGAAAGATGTTAAAATCATTCAGATAAAAAAACTGTTGAGGAATTTGCGATAATATCAGTGTATAGGTTTGAATAATTCATATATTCAGTTCAAAAATCACATAAAAACCACAACTAAACCTGCAAAAAGGCTGAATGT
>CALFEN010000288.1 GCA_937950065.1 uncultured bacterium
TGAATACGATGATCTTATTTTATTAACTTATCGATATTCTTTTCAAAGAATATTATTTCCTATATAAAACATATATTATCTTCTTATTTTTATTTGATTTTTTAATGATTTTCAATAATTATATATATTATTTATTCTCAAAAAAATTATATGAAAATCGCTTTTGTGCACGACCGAATACTCACCATATGATGAGCAGAAAGAGTATTCTTTGATCTTATCTCAAATACAAATTTTGACGAAGCTGAAATTTTTACAATATTTAGTGATAAGAAAGAAATATCTGTACACTGAAAAACTCTAAAAATAAACTCTCTCATAAGCAATGATTTTTTAATAAAAAAAATCTGATATCGCAATTTTATGCCGATTTTCCCAATACTTACAAAACTTCTTTCAAATAAAGTAAAAAAATTCAATCCTGATAAACTTGTAATATCTTCTTTTACTATAGCAAAAAATCTTGATTTTAGATGAAAAAAAGAGTTGTATCTACACTCCCCTATGCAGTATATTCGGGATAGCTATGAAGAATATTTGACAAAATTTAAATTCCCTATAAAACAAATATACATAATAGTAGCAAAATACTTGAGAATATGGGATAAAAAGTATATAAAATTTGATAAAATATGGTTTAACAGCAAATATACAAAAGAACTCGCCCAAAAAATCTACTGAATAGATGGTGAAATCATATATCCCAAGATAGATGAGACATTTATCAAACTTTCAGCCAAACCTGATCCGGAAAACTACTTTGTATATATAGGCAGGTTGGTAAAATACTCCAAAGAACTTGATAAACTTATAGAGCTTTTTAACCAAAATGGTGAAAACTTAATAATAATATGAGATGGACCAGATGCAGATTATCTAAAGTCTATAGCCAAAGACAATATTATTTTTGTAGGATATCTAAACAAAGAAAATAATGAGAAAGAAAAAGAGAATTTTATAAAAATTCTCAAAAGATCCAAATGATTGGTAAATATAACTAAAGAAAGTTTTGGTATTACCACAGCGGAATCTCTAGCTCTAGGAATTCCGGTATTTGGGTATGCTTACGGCGGAAGTGCTGAACTCGTGGATTCTGATTCATGAACATTGGTAAAACAAAAAGATATCAATACTTTGATAGAACAATTTAATATATTCAAATGTAAAGATTTTGACAGAACAAAAATTAAAGAAAATTTCTTAAAAAAATATTTAAAAAATAATAAATTTTAAATAAAAAAATTTTTTTAGATCAACTATTTCTTATATTCTGAATAGTGAAAGTAAATTATATAAAAATTTTTTAAAGTATATAAAAAATGGATAAATATTTTTATCCAGACTTTAAAAAAAGATTATATAATTTTAAAATATATTGACTTTAATTATCAAATAATTATATTGGAATTACAAAACCGATAACAATTTTTTCCATGGAGGGAGAAATGGGAATACTCAATTTTTTTGGAATAGGGAAAGGGATTCCTACGGTTCGTGTTAACAATCGAAAAGCTGATAGATACGTAAGAGATGGATTGACGGTAAAATTCCAGGCTCTTGATGACATTATTTTGGTAAGAGACTTGTCTTTGACAGGGGTCTCTATCAAAATGCGTATTAACCAGATCAAAAGACGCACAACCATGAGGATTGCTCTTTACTACAAATCTCGCTTGGTAATTTCCAACTTGGTTGTAGAAGAGGTTCATCAAAAGAATTATCCTCAAGAAGATAGGGATAATCCACATGTAGTCGGCTATAAATTCATAAATTTAACAACTCTCCAAACTGAAAAGTTGACGGATCTGCTCGAAATGTTTGAGAACGATGATAGCAACTCCTCCACTTCTAACCCCAAAGGGTCAAAGGTCACCTACCGACCAAAGGAAAGATAACACGGCGACCGGGTCCTCCCGGCCGCCGCCCCGAAAGTTAATCTTTAATAAAAATATTTTTCATAAATTTCCAGTTGAAAATAGATAAATAATGAATATTATAGATAAGTTTTATAAATAATTTTTTTGTAATGCTTCAAAAAGAAACTATTATACAGGAAATACAAAACATCAAAACTGAACAAGAATTGGATACAGTTTATGATAAATATCTTGGTAAAAAATGACTTATTTCATCTGAATTCAAAACATTATGAACGCTTTCAGCAGAAGAAAGAAAAAACAAGGGAGCAGAATTATCTGAACTAAAAAGCATAATAGATGAAAATTATAAATCAAAAAAATCATATTTTACCAAAATAAGAATAGATAAAATCCTTGAGCAGGAAATAATAGACATTACCACACCATGACTAGAGCACGAAACCTGAAATTATACTTTACTTGCCAAAGCAAGAAGAGAAGTAGAAGATATTTTTAAATCAATGTGATTTCTCATTGAATACGGTAATGATGTAGTAATAAAATATGAAAATTTCTTTTCATTGAATATACCTGCTACTCATCCAGCCACAGAAATGCATGATACTTTTTATCTCAATGAAACAGATAAAAACGGTGATAACCTTATACTCAGGACACATACATCAGCTATGCAAAATATTCTTATAAAAAAATATTGAGTACCTCTCAAAATTGTAGTACCTGGCAAAGTATATAGATATGAAAATACTGATGTATCACACGATACAATGTTTCGGCAAATGGAATGAGTTGTTATAGACAAATGAATCAGTATTTCAACGTTTAAACAGTTAGCAGAAAATTTCCTTTCAGCATTGTTTGGCAAACAAATAAAAATAAGAATCAGACCTTGATACTTCCCATTTGTAGAACCTTGATTTGAAATAGATGCAAGCTGTCCTATGTGCGGAGGCTCCTGATGTAGTTTTTGTAAACAAACTGGCTGGAGCGAGATACTATGAGCAGGGATGATACATCCTAAAGTATTGGAACAAGCAGGAGTAGATCCGGAAGAATATACCTGATTTGCTTTTGGTATGTGATTTACAAGATTAGTAGCTATCAAATATGCTATAAATGACGTAAGATTGCTGACAAATCCAGATTTAAGATTCATCAAAAGTTTTTAAGTGGCTGTGCCACTTTTTTGTTTCTTAAATAAAAAAGTATGAAGAAATCATTTACATTGATAGAGATAACAACAGCAATAGTAATAATCATTGTATTATCCGCTGCTGGTTGGTTCCTCGCTGCTAAATTTATGAAGCAAGGAAGAGATGCTAAAAGATATGCCGACGCTAATAGTATCGCTACAGCATTACAAGGTTATTATTTCAATCATAAAGATTACCCTGACCCTAGCGATAAAATAGAAATATTAGACCAGTCCGGGACTCTTATAGGTTATCAAGGAATTGTTGACGATCAAGTTTTATGAAATTGACTTGATGTTACCAAATTACCATTGGATCCTGCTGATAAAAATATTTATTACAGCTATGTAAAAGCTATCAATCCTTGGGAAAATACCAAATGATATGAAGTATGAACTATTATAGAAGATTATAGAAAAAAAGAAAATGGGGAAAAAATCTATGAATGAAAATACAAAACTCCTTATATCATCAGTAGTAATACTATAAGTGTTTGTGAAAAATGAGATAAAATGACTTATCCTACCAAAATCAGCGTTTTGAATTATAATACTAATGAATACGCTCGTAAAAAAAATTTACCAGACGGAAAAGTATATCTAGATTTATTAAATCTCAAATGAGCTTGTCAGGGAGAAGTCGTCGCTAATATCATATGATTAACAGGTCGGACTATCCCTCAACCAGAAGTACAATCATGTCCTGATTGATATTTCTTCAATGGAGAATACTGTCAGGAAACATGTGATGAATCTCATTATTCTAAACAGATCAATGGGAAGTGTTATATCTGGACAGGAAGCAGTAATACTTGATATTTGTATCAGACAAAAGATGGTGTCAATTCTTTATATCCTCTGAATTGCAAAGACTTACTAGATAGAAAAGATATTTTTAGCATTTATGGTAGTATTACATACAATCAAACTTTCACTTCTAATTTTCAAAATTGATTTTATCGGGTAGATATAGACGGAGAATGAACAGGAACTCCTAGAACATTATACTGTGATATGGGTACTGATGGATGAGGATGGAGTAGAGTCACAAATAGTAGTTATAATACAAGTATAAATGATTTATCTATAAATACATTGTGAATCCCTCATACTCAAGTTTATATCAAAGATCTCTGAAGTTCATCAGATTATAATGTAAATGAAAATCCTCGCCGAAATCGACAAGCATATAATTTATTAGCTAATGATTTAAAGTTATCGGACAACTACCGTTATACTTACCCAAGTTATGTTACTCGGGGAAATTCTAATCTTTCCCAATTCAAAACACTTCCTGCTTCAAACTGGAAATACTGGGGATCAGTAAGTCAATGTTACGTAAGTACTTCTAGTTTGCCAAATAAATGTTGGAAAAATCTTATAGTTAATCTACCAACCTGATTAAAATTGACTTGATTTTCTGATCGAGAATCTAGTCCTTACTGAAAAGATAGAGTAGATAATTCTTTTAAAATTCGTACACAATTCTACGTTAGGTAGCTTTTAAAAAAACTTTTTTTGTTTCTTAAATAAAAAAGTATGAAGAAATCATTTACATTGATAGAGATA
>CALFEN010000289.1 GCA_937950065.1 uncultured bacterium
ATATGCTTGGTGACAAACCGGAAGTTATATCAAATGCAGAGTGAGACAGAACCACACCATCAGTAGTGTATATCAACGGTGATCAGCTTTTAGTTGGTAAACTTGCCAAAAGAAAAGCGATACTTGAACCAAAAAATGTAGTTTATGAAGTAAAAAGATTTATATGAAGAAAATATAGTGAAGTAAAAGATGAAATAAAAAACATTCCTTATGATGTAAAAGAATGAAAAGATGGAGGAGTTGTTATCAAAATATGAGACAAAGAATATAAACCAGAAGAGATTTCAGCATTTATCCTCAAAAAAATCAAAGAAGATGCAGAAAAATTTCTTGGTGAAAAAATAGATAAAGCTGTTATCACAGTTCCTGCATATTTCAACGATTCACAAAGAAACGCTACCAAAACAGCCGGTGAGATTGCCTGACTCAAAGTTGAGAGAATTATCAACGAACCTACAGCAGCAGCACTTTCTTATGGTTTAAACAAGACAAAAGATGAAAAAGTTGCTGTATTTGATCTTTGAGGTGGTACATTTGATATTACAATACTTGAAATTTGATCAGAATGAACTTTCCAAGTATTATCTACAAGTTGAGATACACATCTAGGATGAGCAGATATTGACAAGGTTATTATAGACTGGCTAATATCCAAATTTAAAGAGAAAGAATGAATAGATCTTTCTACAAATGCTATGGCTTTGCAAAGACTTAAGGAAGAATCAGAAAACGCAAAAATCTGACTTTCCCAAGCTGAAAAAGTAGATATAAATATTCCATTTATCATGACATGATCAGACGGTCAGCCAAAACACGTAGAAGAATCATTGACTAGAGCTCAATATGAAAATATGATTTCAAATTTGATAGAGAGAACAAAAAAACCTGTGCTTGATGCTCTCAGAGATGCTAAACTTTCACCAGAACAAATCAATGAGGTAATACTTGTATGAGGTTCTACCAGAGTACCTGCAGTCCAAAAAGTTGTAAAAGAACTTTTTAAGAAAGAACCAAAGATGACTGTAAACCCTGATGAAGCAGTAGCTGCTTGAGCTTCTGTGCAGTGAGGTATTTTGCAATGAGATGTTACTGATATATTACTTCTTGATGTTACACCATTGAGTCTTGGTGTAGAAGTAGAGTGATGACTTGTGGATTTTGTAATCCCTAGAAACACTACTATACCTATAAGAAAATCTAAAGTTTATACTACAGCCAGTGATAACCAGCCTGCAGTAACTATTCACGTAGTGCAGTGAGAAAGAACTATGGCTAGAGACAATAAATCTCTTTGAATGTTTAATCTAGAATGAATACCTCCTATGAGAAGATGAACTCCTCAAATAGAAGTAACCTTTGATATGGATGCAAACTGAATATTGAACGTATCAGCCAAAGAAAAATCTACTTGAGCAGAGCAAAAAGTTGTAATACAATGAGCTACTAACTTGAGTGATGAAGAAGTCAAAAAAGCACAAGCAGATGCAGAAAAATTTGCTGAAGAAGATAAAAAAAGAAAAGAAATGATAGAACAAAAAAATACTCTAGAATCTATGGCGTTTTCTACAGAAAAATTTATAGATGACAATAAAGATAAAATCCCTGAAGCAGACAGAGAAAAACTCAAAACATTATCTGCAGATGCACACAAAATAAAAGAAAATCCTGATGCTACCAAAGAAGAGATAGATGCTAAAATCAAAGAGATTCAAGATGAAATGACTAAAGTTTATCAGGCAATGTGAGGAAGTGCTCAACAACCATGAGAAGCTGCCCAACCTGATCAACAGGTAGTGGACGCTGATGATACTCCAAAAACTGAATAACATCATTATAAATATATAGAAAAACTACCCAATGTTGGGCAGTTTTTTTATAAAAAAATAATCCCAAATAATAAAAGAATTAATAAAAATTCTTGTTTATATTTACTTGAATTTTACATAAGTTTTTATATAATCTTATTTATTTTTTTATAGTAAAAATAAATGTTTGAAACTCCAAATTATACATCTGAAGATTTAAAAAATCATTATTGAATAGCAGCGGTTATCAAAGACAATGACTGAAAAATCTTACTTCAAGAACATGTAAAATATTGATTTTGGACTTTACCTTCAGGTAAAGTTTTACCTACACAGACTATAGAAGAATGATTAAAACAGGAAATTTTTGAGGAATGCGGAATTCAAATACAGGCTTACAAAGAACTCATACAAAAAGATTTTGTATACAACAGAAAAGGAATCACAGTCGTAGTAAAATCTCATATATTTGAAATAACAGAATATACTGGAGAAATCGAGAACAAAGAACCTAATAAACATAAGCAACAAAAATTTTTTACAGTAGATGAAATATTGTGATTACCATATCTTTCTGATTTGAGTTTACTCCGACTACAACATCTTGGACTTTATAGATTACCAAAGATTTAAAATTTAAATTTAAAATTATGCAGATAGCAGTTTGTGGAAGTATGTTTTGCCAAAGAGATGCATGATTGCAAAGTTCAGCTTGAGAAAAAATGATATACAGTAATCCTGCCACGTAATACAGAATTTTATGCTGACGGGACTTTATCTATGGAGTCTAGACAGGAATCCAGTGAAAAAAAATTAAACATGATTTAATAAAAAGATATTATAATTTGATAAAAGAAAGCGATGCTATCCTTGTCGTAAATTATGACAAGAAAGGTATAAAAAATTATGTCTGATGAAATACTTTTGTAGAAATGGCATTTGCACATATACTTGATAAAAAAATATATCTAATAAATCCAGTGCCTGATATGATTTATACAGATGAGATGTTAGCATTTCAACCTATTATATTACACTGAAATATCGAAAGAATAGGGTAGTATCTCTACAAAGATCTTCCCCGAAACGAACTTTTTAAATATAAGTTCCAGAAAAAATTGATTTATAATATACTAGTACAAATATTTTAAAACTATAAAACAACTATGAAAAATTTTATACAAAAACTTTTGAAAATTAAAGCTGTGAAAGTGTTTTTATGCATAAAAGAGAATTATATAAAGCTTATCTCTCCCAAATTATGGAATTGGATAGAAACCAAACTTTATAATCCTTATGATTTTGACGAAGAGAATATTTTGAGATCAAAAGAGCAGTATAGCCTTTTAAAAAAATATACAGATAAATACGGGATAAATTTAAATAACGAACAAGTCTTCGAAATATGACCAGGAGGATTTTTGGGACTTTGAGCCTTCCTAAAGAATGATTGAGTAAAAAAATATTTTGTATTAGATAATTTAAATCACTTTGACCTGACTCAAAAAAATATTGATCTGTATAATAAAATAAATCCTGATTTTTTAAAAGAGAATAAGATAGACCAGAACTATACAGAGGTCTTGACCTACAATAAACAAAATGATATTTTGATAAAAACAGAATCAATTCAAGTCGTCTTTTCAAACGCTGTATTTGAGCATATTCATGATATTGATAAATCATTAGATGAAATATATAGAATTACAAAAAAATGATGATTGAGCATTCATACTATAGATTATAGAGATCATATATTTGATCAGTGATGACTTTGATTTCTCAAAATCCCTCAATTTTGGTTTGATCTTTTATTTTTTCGTGCAGGAGCTCGGACAAACAGAAAAAAACATTTTTTTTATAGAGATTATTTTGAGAAACTAGGTTTTGAGGTATTAGAATCTATAGATAATACACCGAGATATCCAGATATTGAACTACAAAAGAATTCTGATTTATTTAAAAAATATGATAAAGAAGATTTACAAAGAGCGACTTGTTTATTTGTTCTCAAAAAAAAATAATGAAAAAAATCTTGTTTGTCACACGAAAAAGAAAAGATGCTATATGAATAGTAGACCAGAACCTCCAGGAACAATTAAAATCTCTAAATCCTGAAATAGATTTCTTGGAACTGCCGGCCAAAGGCACTACCAAATTCGCTGTTTTGCGAAATTATCTACGTGCGTCAGCAATTCTTCTTACCAAATCGTTTGGCTACAAGACCGTGTTTTTTAGCTGGGAAAATATATTTGTAGTGATACTCAAATTTTTTTATCCGTTCAAAGATATTGTAATGATGGTGCATCATATGGACGGATATTGGTGAAATAAATTTACTACAAATATAATTCTTAAATCCTGCACAAGATTTGTAGCAATCTCAAATTCCACAAAGAATCAATTAACATCTTGGAACATTTCTGCTAACAATATTTTGGTAAATTACAATGGAGTAGATAAAAAATATTATCCTCAAAAAATTGAGAACTTCCACGACTCCCCATATATACTATACGTATGAGATGAATATCCAAGAAAAAATATGAAATG
>CALFEN010000290.1 GCA_937950065.1 uncultured bacterium
TTGTAAATACAGTAGTAATTGTCATAGAATGAATAATGAATTTTTTTGAAGATCTTGCTCCAAATCTACCTATGTACGCTAAAGTATATATTATGTTCGTATTTTTCTATATATTTTGGAATAATATGATTTGAGTGTTTGGAGATCTATTTACAGGAGCATTTCCAGTAATGCATCACTTTTTTAGACCTACATCTACAGATATCACTTTCAATCTAGTACTTGCTATAGTATGAGTAGTCGGAGCTATTGTATATGGATTCCAGCACAGTTGATTTGCTTATATAGAGAAATATATATCACTCAGATGAGTTGGTATTGTACCAAAAGTAAAGTGACCTATTACTTTTATTTTTAAATTTTTTGATATTCTTATTGGATTCTTTATTTGACTTATAGAACTCATCGGCGAACTTTCAAGAATAGCATCTCTTTCATTGAGGCTTTTTGGTAATATCCTTGCATGAATGATAATACTTGGTTTGGTATTATCTATCCCTCTAGGTTTACCAGTATTGGCACTGATGATGGAAGTTTGAGTTTGATTTTTACAGGCTTTTGTTTTTTCTTTACTAGTCCTTGTATATTTCAGAGTTGCTGGTGAATCCCACCATTAATCCGCAACGCGGATTTGTATCATTTTGAACAGAAAAATAAGAAATTATAATTTTACAAAATTCCTCTATGTCATCCTGAACGAAGTGAATGATCTAATAATGCCACCACTTTTATAATACTTTCGATATAAAATGTTTGATAACCTAAAAAATGTAGAAGAAACTTACAATAATTTAAGAGACCAGCTTTATAGCCCGGAAGTTTCTGCTGACCCAAAAAGAGCTATAGAAATAAATAAAAAACTTTCAGACTTACAGGAACTCTATGACCTTTATCAAGAATACAAACAGGTAAATAGTCAAATTCATGAAGCTAAAGAAATCTTTCAGACTGAAAGCGACGAAGAAGTTATAGAACTTGCTAAAGCACAACTTGATGAAGCTGAAACCCAAAAAGAAGAAATAGAACAAAAACTAAAAATAGCACTTTTGCCAAAAGATCCAAACGATGATAAAAATATCTATCTTGAAATCAGACCAGCTGCATGATGAGACGAAGCCTGACTTTTTGCATCTGAACTTTTGAGATCTTATTTGAGATATGCTGAGTTAAAATGACGAAGAGCAGAAATTATGGATCATCAAGAATCATGAATATGAGCTTTAAAAATGGCTACAGTAAAAATTTCTGGTGATAAAGTATATTCCAAATTAAAATTTGAAAGCGGTGTGCATAGAGTCCAAAGAATTCCAGCTACTGAATCTCAATGAAGAGTCCATACTTCTACGGTCACCGTTGCTATCATGCCTGAAGTAGAAGATGTAAATGTAAATTTGGATATGAATGATATAGAAATAGATACTTATGCTGCGTCATCTGCAGGTGGACAGCATGCCAATAAAAATGAAACTTGAGTAAGAATGACTCACAAACCTACATGAATCGTAGTAAACTGTGGGGATTCCAGATCACAGCTACAAAACAAAGAAAAAGCTATAACCGTGCTCAAGGCAAAACTTTACCAGATGGAGTTGGAAAAACAACAGCAAGAGCAAAAAAGTGCCAGACTTTCACAAGTTTGAACTTGAGACAGATCAGAAAAAATAAGAACTTATAATTTCCCACAGGATAGACTTACAGACCATCGTATCAAACACTCCTGGTCAAACCTGCCTGCTATAATGAACGGTGAACTTGATGATATTATAAGCACTCTGATAGTAGAAGATCAGGCTATACTTTTGGCTGAAGCCGGTGAAGACCTCTGAAAATAGTGGGGCAACGCCACTCGTATAAGACGACACTCTAATATTTTAGTGGAGATGTAATGTAAGTGAAATTAAAAATAAAGTTTTTATTCACTAATAAAAAAATAATGCAAGATATTACAAATGGCATTGACACAAAAATGAAAACAAAAAATATTTTTGCAGGCACAATATTAGCAGAAGATAGTGAAATAAATAATATTAATTTTAAATTTGATAAAAAGATAATAGACTGTAATTTCTTAATAAACAAAATCGGAGAAAAAACTTTATACTATTTCCGAGGGGAGACCATATTTAATAAATCACTAGATATTTATAATCATATTGCTCCATTTATTATTTGAAAAATATATTCCAAAGACATATCTATCAACACAGAAGATAAAATAAAAATTTTTGGTACAAAACAAAAAAACGGAAATTATGTATTAGATAGTCCACGGACGCAGCTTTGACGAAGTTTTGGAGATTTACAACGATAGTAGCATCATCTGTATCAGAGAAGCAGAAAAAAGTAAAATCTTTGAGAAACAAGTTATAAAAATTGATTTTATTATTTAAAATCTTAAATATATGAAAAGACTCCTATTACTATCAATTTTTTTACTAGCTGGCTGCTGACTTAATAAAACTGTCTCTACAAGACCTGTCGACGTACCAAAAGAAATTCCTAACACAAATAGCGGAAATATAGTTTCCCAAACTTGAACCACAGAAACACTATTGCAGACATGACAAAACCTGTCCGGTGTGCAAACTATGAATGAAGATGAAAAAATTATTAACTTTACGGGAGTATTAAATCAAAATTCACTAATTCTAAATTTACCCAAACTATTCGGGAATAGTTATGTTAAAAGAAATAATCTAATAGAAGATATTTCACGAAGGGATACTACTGATACATATTTAGATAATCAAAAAAAATATTGTGGAGAAATATGATTAACTACATACCATTTCTTTTCATCAGGAAACAATAATCGTCTAATTCTAAATTTACCTAAATATGATTTCATAAAAAGTTTAACAGGAGAAAACTATTGAGAGTGTAAAGATATAATTACAAATTTTTATGATAAATACGAAAAAATCATATCTTGAAAAATAGAAATAAATTATGACAGTAATAAGTGTGAAATTTCTACAAATTTTTCCTGAATAAACAACATAGCATTTAAAGGAGATATAATAAAAAATAAATTTTGAGAAAAAATTTGAATCGAATATTATGATTGATACTGATTAATATGAGGAGAATGTTGATTAGATTCTAAAGTAACCTATAATATTGAATTTATAGATAAAACAGGAAAACTTACAAAAATTATTTATGATTTTGATATTAACTTTGAAAGAACTGATATTAAAGATTATTCTGATTACGAATGAATATTATATATCTATCAAAAGGATATTCAAAATTTTTTTAATAATATCTATAAATACAATCCTACTGACTATGCAAATATACAATCTATAAAAAAATGAGTTTTAGATTATTTATCTTCTGAAAAATAAACCTATGAAAAGACTCCTATTACTATCAATTTTTTTATTAGCTGGCTGCTGACTTAATAAAACTGTCTCTACAAGACCTGTCGACGTACCAAAAGAAATTCCTAACACAAATAGCGGAAATATAGTTTCCCAAACTTGAACCACAGAAACACTATTGCAGACATGACAAAACCTGTCCGGTGTGCAAAATGAAAAAATAGCAAAAATAAATATTAAAACAAAAATTTTTGATAAAGAATGATTGAAAATAAATTTACCTGAAAATTTTTGAATCGCGAAATCAGAAAAAATCGAAACTAATGGAAAAGATTATTGTAATTACCTTTGTAATATCACCCGTCATAGTGCATGGTGAGAAGTCCATGGCTGTAAAGAAGTAGTACCTATAATATACTCTTTCCAGACTTCTCTATCTTGAACATACATAAATCTATACGTATACCCTCAAAAAGATATAATAAAAAATACCAAACTTACATGAGATGATTGCGTAGATGTTATAAAAGACAGATATCGACAATACGATTGATTCCTATGGTATAAATGATTTGAACGAGCCAAACAAGATTTCAATCAAACATTCCAAGAATTTTGATGATTTACAGGACAAATCTTAAAACAAAACTGAAACAACGTCTGAATAGATTTTTATGATTTTAATAGTCAAGCGACTTATTGTTATGCAGATAGATTTTTGTATAGGATCTATTTTATGGATAAAAAAGATAGACTCGTAGAAATCGATTATGATTTTAGTTTAGACTGATGAAGCTATGTTGATAAATACATTTCCAATAACCCTAAACTTGAAAAATCTTACATAGAAGATATTTTATGTAATGGAAATCTTGGAGAGACAGAAACTCAAAGAAAAGCGGCTACGGAAGTACATGACAAGTTTACTTCTTTTGTAATAGATAATATATGAAAATATAATACTACTGACTATGCAAATATACAATCTATAAAAAAATGAGTACTTAATTATCTATCCTCTAAATAAAATTTTATAACAAAAAAATATTGAATTTAACTTTAGTCTCAATATAATAAAGTCTAATTTTATTAATCTTTTAAAGTAGAAAATATGAATCAGCAAATAATAGAAAGTTATGACAATGAGAAAATAAAATTCCTCAAAGAACTCTGGGAAAAAATAATCACTGCCCTACTCCAAAATAATGATCCCAAAAAAATCATTTCATTTCTAAACAAATGCTGAATAATAGGAATAGAAGAAAAAGAGAGAAAAATACACATTTGAGTACCAAACGAATTTGTGGCTTCACAGGTAAAAAAATTCTTTGCAAAAGAATTGAATACCGCTATCATGGAAGTCTACAATCCGCAGTTCAAATATCAAATCGTAGTTTATCCTGAATTTCATAGTGGCAGAAACAAACTCCAGCTTGATCTCAAAAATATCATCTGAAACTGTACCAAAAAAGAAAATCATATAGATACTGACACAAAACAAACTTTGACACAATATTTTGGGATACTTTTTGATCCTAAATTTAGGTTTGAAAACTTTGTAGTGTGATCATACAATGAACTTGCTTATTCTGCTGCTTATGGAGTTTCAGAAAATCCTTGATTGGTTTACAATCCTTTTTTTATCTACTGAAACGTAGGTCTTGGAAAAACCCATCTCCTACAAGCCATATGAAACTATATAATAAATAATCATAAAGACAAAGTCGTAGTTTATTTGCCTACAACCAAACTGATAGATGAAGTCGTAGACGCTGTCAGGAAAAACAAAATCCCAAATCTAATGAAAAAACTTGATGAAGTAGATGTTTTGATACTTGATGATATACAATTTTTGGCGGATAAAGAAAAAACCCAGGAAATTTTTCACAATATTTTCAATGATTTCCATACCAAAAAGAAACAAATAGTAATGTCTTCTGACCGCCCGCCAAAAGAGCTTGTTTCTTTGGAACCTAGACTCAGGAGTCGTTTTGCTATAGGACTAGTAGCCGATATCAAAAAACCAGATTTTGAAACTAGGGTCGCTATTCTTCAGGCTAAACTCAAGGAAAAAGCAGAGACTTTGGATACTGATTATTTGCAGACTATCGCAAAAACAGTCAAAGACAATGTCAGAGAGCTTGAATGAGCACTAAATATTATCCTTACCAAAAAGAATCTCCTCAAAAGAGAAATATCCAACGAAGATGTTACAGATTCTTTGGAGACTTTGGGCTACAAATCAAATAACGATGATTTCCTAGGCAACGGCAGAATCACAGAAGCCAATGAAAAAAATAATAGAAGCAAAGTAAATTATAATAAAATAACAGAATTTATATCTACATATTACAACATCTCTATCTATGATATCAAATGAGATAGTAGGAAAAAAGAGGTTTCTCTGGCAAGGCAGATGCTGATGTATATCGCCAAAAAATATTTTGACTGGACATTGGAAAAGATAGGTGATTACTTTGGTGGGAAAAACCACGCTACGGTGATTTATGCAATAAATAATTTTGAAAGGCAATTGAAACACAACAAAAAAATTTCCAATGATTTTAGTATTATCATCAGCGAACTTGATTTATAAAATCCAAACAATTTGTAAAAGATTAACCGTTTGTTAACCATAAAAATATACTTACCAATACTTGATAATTTTTTATAAATTGATGAAAAAGTATGACACTAGAACAAAGAATATTAGCTGAATTTCCTGAATTTGAAATTGAGGATAGACGTGAGCAAGAAATTTTTTATTGCGAAAAAAATGAGAACAACTGACGAATAAATAAAGACTGAGCACGAAATAAAGAATATGTTTCGCTTTTTCGAGAAGCGATAAGAGAATATAAAATAGCAAGTAATGACTATAATTTTATAAAATTTATATTTCCTGATTTTTGAAAAAAGATTTTTATACTCCCTAAAAACGGCGCTTATGCTTTAACAAATTTAGAAGAAGAACATTATGCCTTTTGGAAACAATACTGAATTAGTGATATTATTTTACAATGAAATGTTATTGATTTTTCACGAGCAATTTTCAAATGAGATGTAAATTTTTCTTGATGTAAATTTTTGTGACAAGTTTTATTTTGTAATACCAAGTTTGAAAATTATGCTAATTTTGGAAATAGTATTTTTGAAGACTTTACCAGTTTCAATGATGCACATTTTTACAAATGAGCACGGTTTTGAAAAACAAATTTTTGAAAGAAAGATGATAATTCAACTAATTTTTGAAATACTAATTTTGAATGAAATGTTGATTTTATTGGAACAAATTTTAATAAGTCCTATTTTAGTTTCTGAAAAGTTAATTGAAATCTAAAATTTCGGGAAAGTATA
>CALFEN010000291.1 GCA_937950065.1 uncultured bacterium
TCAAACAAAGTCCAAACAAAAAAGAAATTATATATCCAAAATCATTATTTTGCAAAGCGTTTTCGATGTTTTCAAATATTTTGGACTGAGAATTAAAATCTCATATTATCTCAAACTTTTCTGTAAACTTCCATCAAAGATTTTTGATATCCTCAAACTCTTCAAGCAACTCAGGAACATCAAAATCATAAAAATAAGCTCTCCATCTTCAGTCCTCTTCATCAAATTCCTGATATATACTCAGTCCATCAGCCAAACCTTTCAAGTTTATTTTTTCCAAAACGATTTCATCTCTAAAAAAAATAAAAAAGACATTCATCTTGTCTCAAATTTCTTTTATATTTTTTGATAAAAAACAGTTTTTGTGATAAACCAGAATATCCTTTTCAAAAGTTTTGAAATTTTTTCATCATACAACAAAATTATATTCCCTACTAGGAATAAAATCAGGTTCAAATATCCATATAAGTCAGTTTTCGTCTGCTCCTATATTCATTATTTATCCAAAAATATGTATACTGCTTGTTGTCTTACTTCAGCCTTTCCATTAGCATCATTGATAGCTTGGAAAACCAAAGGTATCTTATTATCCACAAAATCATCCTGACTTAGATTTATCCTTACTACAAAGCTTGGTGCTCTAGGAGCGAAATCCACAATTTCAAAGTTATCTTTAATAGGAATTCAAGCTATATCTATCTTCTCAAAAGATCCTTGCAAATCTCAAGTCACCAAAAAACTTATTTTGTTATCTCTAAGTTCATATCATATCTCTTTAAGACTGATAGTATTATCTGTCACATTCTGAAGTTTTATAGAAGTCTCTTTTTGTGACTTATAAGAATCGTTTCAAGTATTTTGATTTGGGTTTTGTTCTCATCATTGTATTGTGAGATTATCCAAGTCTGAACCTTTATCTTTGTTTCCCCAGCATCCAGCCAAAACCAAAGTTCCTCAAGCCATCATCATAAATAACATTATTTTTTTCATCATATATTTTTATTAAATATTAAAATCTATTGTTTTATTCAATTTCTTCGTTTATTGTTCTTATCCTCTGCATTTCATTCTTTCAGCACTTTGAACGTAGATGCATC
>CALFEN010000292.1 GCA_937950065.1 uncultured bacterium
AAGAGCAATTTCATTAAATTATAAAAAAAGTTTTTATAAAAAAAAAGACAATGACAAAAAAACTATTCGTCTCCGGATTTACAGGAGATATATGAAATGCTGTATTCCAAAAATTACTAACTCAAAAATATGATGTAACATGAATAAATTCAAGACTATCCGAATTTGAAATACAAAAAATATTTGATGAAAATATAGATTTAGACAAATCAAACATATTAATAAACGCTGTAGGCTGAGGGAATTATTGAATGTTTCATGAATTGTGAGATAATGACTATCAAAAAAGTTTTGAAGGAAATTTTTTAGTTCCTTCCAAAATTTTTAAATGTTTTGTGAAAAGAATAAGATTTCTTTGAAATTTTTACCAAAAAAAAATAGATGCTACTATCATAAATATAAACAGTAAGTCTTCTTTAGAAGCCTTTGGACAGTGAAGTGCCTACTCTACTATGAAATCTGCAATAACTATGTTATTAAAAATTATAGAAAAAGAAAATAAAAAATACTGACTACACACAAAAGAAGTTTTTCCTGGAGTTATAAAAACTAAATTATTGGATAAAATGCCCTATATTCCTCAATCATGAGTACAAGATCTTGCAGAGTTCGTACAAGACTTTTTGAAAGAAATAATATAAAGTTTGAATTTTTTAAAAAAGCAGCCGTACTGCTCTTTATTTTTCAAAATACTCATGACTAGGTAAATAAATTTTTTTATTAACTTTGAGAACATCTCATCTGATAAAATCTCATCATTTTGGGACGTTATCTATTGTAAGATATTTTGCATGATTATTTTGTAAGTTATATGCTACAACTGTATTTATATAATTTGCTATCTGTTTATGATTTTTTAATCAATAATGTTTTTTTACTATATTTCGTAGCGTATCTCAATGTTTTATCTTGTATTCTTGATGAGAAGAAGATTTTTCAATTTTTTGTCATACTGTTTCTTGTTTTAATTCTCCCAACTCTTTTTGGGTTGACTCTAAAAGTTTCAGTTTTTCTGTTGTTTCTTTTACCGGTAAAGAAAGATACTGCTGTGCATCAAAAGGATTCATACTTCTAATTATAGATAACTCTTCTTCTGATAACTCCCCACTTTTTTTAAGTCTTTCTATCCCCTCATGTTTTGCATTAAGAGCTTGAAGATACTTTTCTCAAAAAAATGGATCAAAACTCATTATCTTTTTTTTAAGTTTCTTGGTGATAATTCATAACTGTTCAGATTTCTGAAGTTCCTTATTTCTAAATTCCAAGGCAAGTAAAAAATTTTGTCACTCTACCAACGGCATTCCCCTTATAGCTTGTTCTTCCTGCTCTGACAAAGTCCCATCCTTTTTCATTTTATCAGTTTGAGAATCTATATAATTCATTGCTCTCAACTGTATAGCTGCTTGTACAATATCCATATTTCTAAATTCTGATATCTGATCTGCAGTTATCTTACCAGATTTTTGTCTTCTAGATATCTCGTTATCTACAAATCATTGCTCTTTTTCTGGAGAGGTATTATGATAGTATAAATTTTGCATTTTCGGATTCATCCTTGGCTGAAGATCCAATATAATGGTCTGTGCAATTAAAACATCCATATTCATTATTTCGTCTATCTGTTCTTGGGATATATTTCACTGTTTTTCTCTTCTTTTTATCTCTTCATTCACAAAAATAGTTGCATTAAGATATCTCTTAATTTCTTCAGGTTTCATCTTATCAATTTTTCTAGCTTGAGACGGATCTATTTTACCGGCCATAAGACTCTGTTCTACATATTCGTTTTTTATATAATATGTTTCAAATTCATTGTTCTCTAACATTTTATTTTTGTTTAATTATAAAGTTGTTTTGATATTTTTCATTATCAACCCAGTCTACAAGTTTTTTTCTTGCCTCCTGTATTCTAGCAAATAATCAAGGTTCAAACTTTTGTAAATATGTACGTAAGAACTTCACAGATTTAATTTGGTTTATTACCATATAATCATACTTCCTTAAAAATTCATTATCACTCATAGTTTTCCCATACATTTCTTTTATATCTTTTATAGTCTCTTTTTCTTCTTGAGAAATCCCAAGATGATCTATACTATCATATTTCCCAAAATCCAATTTGATATTATACTTTTTGCAAAAAACATCTGCAAAAGCAGTCATATTATTTATGCAATTATTGTAATCATAAAGTCATTCATTAGCAAAAGCATTATACATTTCATCTATTACTATATTTTTATTTATATTTTCCATATCAGGATCCAGAATATCATATCCTGTAGCAGCACTAATAACCGCACAATCTCTCTGCTCCATATCAGTAGTTTTTACCCTATCATAGATTACTCTTCTATATTGAGACTCTCAAGTAAATAATCAGTGATGTATCTCATGAGTCAACGTTTTAGCGTCTCTTGACCTATTCATAATTATTATCCCATCAGGATTATACTGATCATTTATTTTGTATCCAGCTTCTGTTTTTACAGCAAGTGGAGAGTTCCCATTTTGAGGTAATAAATAATAATTCAAAAATCTTTTAATATATTCAGACGTTATAGGACTGGCTTTCCCTCAATTATCTCTCAAAAAGATAGGAGGTGTAATGATATTATTATCAAAATCTATATTTAATTCTCTATTATTACTTGAACTTCATATATCTATCTTTATTTTTCAAATCCCATGAAAATTTCATTTCTCATCTACAGTAACATTTTGCATTATCTCATTCAACATCTTTAGCACTACACTATGACGAACATTCATCCCTCAATAGGAACTTACATAAAGTTTTCACTCCTCTTCACAAAAATTTCCCTCTTCAGCTATAACAGAATATAAAGCATATTCTTTTGCATCTACATTCAAGTCTATTTGAGGGATATCTTTTGTAAACGTTGATTTAAAAGAACTTTGATCTATTCATGATTGTTCCAATACTCCATTCTGATTTACTTTATCATATAACTTTCATCCATTTCTACTATTAAGTTCATCAAAATCCAATGATTCACTTTTAAGTCCAAGACCCATTTCCTGCAAAAAACTCCCAAATCATTTTTTTTTGAGAAAGGCATCCGAACCTTGAGGTGTTATTTCTGGTTTTTTTCCACCATCATCATAAACTGAACTTTCATTAAATCACATTATTTTTTTAGGTTATCAAAATAGTCTTTTTTTGGTAGATATATATTTGCTCCAACCTTAAGAATATCTCATAGAAATATGATCTCATCATATCTATATTAAGATATTAGCTATTTCTATTAAATTATCTCCTTGTTTTATTCTACTGATTAGGTGATATAATCTCAATATTATCTTACTTTATTCCAAATTAATTCTTAAGATAATTTTAAAAACATATTTTATATTATAAATATTTTTAATTTTCTGTCAAATATTGAAATATAAAAAATTATTGTAAAAAAAATTTTTATAAATATAATCCCAGCAAACAATAGTTTACTTCAAAAATAAAAACAAAAATGCAAATCTATAATTTAAAATTTATCAAAACAATATCAGATATGTTTGGCGCTGAATATGGCAGAGCCGTAGAGATCGGACTGCTTGCGGGGATTTCTTATATTATGTGAGTTATAATGACTGGAAACATCTATAGTTTTCAAGCATTGACAGTAGCTATTATCACTCCACTTTGGGCAGCAGTAAACAAAAAATTTAGAGACATTCAAAATGGTAACTAAAAAAGACATTTGTCAAAAAGAGTGAAAAATAGCAAGTCTTGAAACAAACTTAATACATATATTATCACAACTCACAGAAATCAAAGAAGATATTTCTTTATTATCCCAAAATCTCAATAAGATCATTACAAAATTTGAACAAGATAAACAAGAACTTACAAACCGGTTTATAAAATATTCACAAAAAAATTATGCAAACAAGTGGACTGAAAAAATTCTCATTTTTGTATGATGAATCATTT
>CALFEN010000293.1 GCA_937950065.1 uncultured bacterium
AGCTATTTTTGAAACTATGAACCCAGATAATAGTAAATTACCATGTAGTTGATTTATTGCAAAAAAGATTTTGGGAGAATTTAAAAAAGACAATCCGGAATGGTTTGAGAAAAATGGTTTGAGAAAAAAATGAATAAGTTGAGTTCATAGGGTTGATTTATACAGACTAGATAAATTATTAAAAATATTAGGAAATATGGAAATACTTCCTATAGAAAATGATGGAACAGTAATAATAGAAGGGGAAACTTACACAGCAATTACCAAAAGAATGAACGCATGAAATAGCAAATTACCATGCGACTGAAGAAAAATAAACGACATACTAAATATTTTGAGAAAAGAAAACCCAAGATGGTTTGAAGAAAATGTTTTGAAATGAAAATGAATAAGGAAAGGAAAATATTTAGATTTATACAAATTCAATGAATTATTAAAAATAATAGAAAATTATTTCAAATAAAATATTATATAAGTCTATTTTATTTACATAAAACTAATTATTAATTTTTTATTCAAACAATATTTCCAGATCCGTCGTAATTATAAAAGTCTTTTGTAAGGGGCACAACTACTGAGCTTGCAACATATTCATCAGCCTTTAAGTTGGATCTATCTATAGGAAACACATAAGAAGGGATTAGATACTCTTGAGATAATCAATCCTTATAATTATAATAATCTATATATTTTATTTCAGGAGTAGATAATATAATTTTCTTTACTTTAAAATTATCCATATATGTTTGGCTAAAGCCATACCTTCATCATTTTTCTGCTACAGAAACCATATTATTAAAATTATTATCCACTTCATAATTTGAAACATCAAAATTTAATTTTTCCAAAGAATTCATTCAGCTAACTTTCTGCTGTTTTATGTCTATAGAAATTTTCAATCATTTTTTTTGTCAAAATTCTTCGTACACTTCCTTCCCGTCAACTACCCGTGGATATATTACATTAATAGTATCTGGCAAATAATAATTATCTTTATCTAAAGAATTTTCATATCATAATTTCCGATAATTATCAACTACTGGAGTTCCAAAATCTTTGATGTCTATAGAATATTTCCCTACAAAATCTGCTGCAATCTTTAACAAAGTTTCATCGCTAGGGATATCTGTAATTTTTATTTTATAGTCAACACATTGTTGAGTGGCAAGCGGAGAAATAGATGATGATATTTTTGCTTGATCCAAACAACTTATAGGTCGTTTTTTATAATTCTTGCTAAAATATATTATCCCATCTTCAAAAGATATAGACATATCAAATCCAAATTCATTATCCTCTGACACCATAAGACTATCCATTTTCAAATTTGAAAATTTAGACATATCTATTTTTCATGTATCTATTTTTTTGATAATACTTACAAAATCCTTATCATCAAATCCAACTATATTTTTTTTGTAAACAGGCATTTGACTACCAGTCATATCAAGTTTTTCTCAACTATATATATATATATATACGGTAGGGACATACATGTCTTGAGAAGATCATCATTCCACACTATCAGAAATCATAGCTTTTCAAGAAAGTTTTTTTCAAGAATTAGATGAAACTGAAGAATCATCTAGATCACTGGAAGCAGAATTTGTAGTAGGTAGTGTCAATTCTAAATCATTTTCTGTTTCTACCTGCTCTTCTCTTGTCTTTATTTCATCCCCCTTACCTGCACTATCAGAGGTTTCCACAGTGGTCGGCTGATTGGAAATTTGAGGGACGGTATTATTATCTTTAGCCTGTATTTGATCATTTACAGCATTCACTACTTGCTGTAGTTCTTCTTCAGGACCTTTTGGAGCATCTACTTTAGCTACTTGTGTTTCAAATCAATTCGCTACCATAGTTCAAGACTGCACCTTTCACGTATTTCATGTATCAATGGTTGCAATATCCCCGAATGCTCTGTCTCAAACTTTATTTATTTTAGTATCAAACGAGAGTTTTAGATCATTTTGAGAATTCAATTTGGATATTTCTTTTCAAAGTTTAGTAGAATATTGAGGGACAAAGACCATATTAAAAAAGATAGCAAATCCTCATATTCATACTGCTATTCATCACAGAGCAAATAGTATATTCATAAAAATATTATTAGTCTTTTTGAAATTTCATTTAACTGAACTAGAAGATATTTCCTGTAAGATAAGATTTTTTAACTGATTCTTGAAAACTTCATCAATTTCTACTTTAGGTTTGGAAGAAATCATATCTTCTATAATATCTTTAATTTGCTTCTCTTTTTTCATCAGATCTGGGTCTAATTTATATAAATCTTGAAGAATCTCATTTATCAAATTTTTCATTTTAAAAATATTAGGAAATAAAAACTATCTAATCATAAAAATAAGGATTGCTGCTACTCCAAATTTCTCATATATTTTCTTCAAAGTTCTCACAAATATCTGTTTACAGTTATTGGTGGTTTTACCAGTAATCTGTGATATCTCATCGTAAGGTATGTTATTCCATATCCTCATTATAAATATCTCTTTTTTTTCTGCTCCAAGCTCGTCCAAAAATTTAAGAATTTCAGTAATCTTGTGTTTATCTTCAGCATTTTTCACAAAATCAGGGGTATCATATTTAATACTTAATTCGTCCAAAGGATATTCCGGCTTATGGGATCTAAAATAATCTATCACTATATTATTTGCTATAGTAAACAACCAAGAAGAAAATTTTTTTCATTCTTGTATTTTGTAGCTAGATATATTTTTGAAGGCTTTGAGAAAAGTCTCTGAAGTCAAGTCCTCTGCCTGATTTTTGGTTCATACTTTGAAATATATAAATTCGTAGATTTTTTGTAAATACGTTTCATATAGATTGATAAACAAATCCTTATTTCAAGACTGGATTTGTCTAATTATTTCTTTTTCGTCTTGCATCTAAAAATATTTAAAGTAGATAAAAGGCCTTTTTTTGCTACTTATACTATATATTACGTAATATATATAGATTTAGTTACATATATTCTCTTTGTTTATTTGCTCAAATAAATGCCCACAGCCAAAACAGTATTCATATTCATATAAATATAATGTTTATATAAAGTCAGTTTAGCATACCAAATTTTTGGAATAACAACCCGCATAAGAAAAGATAGAGTCCCAACAATAATGAGAATAACTGTCAGACTAAACTAAGTGCAGTAGCTCTAATATTGGAAGAAACCGATTTATTTACCAAAGTGGTTAAATAAGTCAACTGCATACCAGCAACAGCAAAAGACAAAGCACTTGCCAAAAATATAATCCAATAATTAAATTTTATATAAACCAATGTAGCTAAAGCAATAATTATAAGTCATATAATAATAAGCTTTTTACTTATAAAGTCAAATTTTTTATAATAATGTGCTCACAATGCACTAAAAACGTTCATAATCATATATACCACACCAAACCGTACAACAGGCAATCATTTAAGTTCCAACACTGGCTGGAAATAAAAAAATATCATATTTCAACTTACGGTAAGTATCATATAGAGCAATATATTTTTGATATATTTACTTTGAGCAAGTTTGGAAAATCATTCTTTGATATGGAGATAAACTTTGGCTGTAGACTTTTTGTGATGAGATTCTTTGAAAAAAAATATAAGAATACTCAATACAACAAAACTATTTATCAATGTAAGCATAAAAGGAAGTTTAACCCAAAGAGCATAAAGAACTCATCAAACGATGCAAGCTATCGCCCTTCACACATAATAAAAGGACATTGCTTTGGAAAGAATCTTATCATATTCTCACTGTTTGTCATAATCAGACAATGAGTCATAGAGCCACGCTGTGTCAGTGCCTGACTGAAAAGCAACAGAAGTTCACTGAAAAAGTATTGCTATCACAAATATATAAAAGTTTCATCATATAATATAGCATATCATACAAAATATATCTAGCACAGAAGAAATTATCAAAATATTTCTTCTGGAAAATTTATCTGCTATAATACTTGATGGAATTTCAAAAAATGAAGGCACCCAAAACCAAAGTAAAAGCACTATTCATATTTGAGCGGCAGACAATCACTGATTGGCAAAATAAAGCATAAATACAGGCCAAACAAACCGAAGTGATGAGAAAAAAGTAAATAGATAATAATTCTTCTTTATCTTTTCCATCTCTACATAAAATACTTAAAGAACATAAACAAGACTATTATCATCATCACCACAAGATAAAAAATATTCCAAAGTTTTTCAGACTTAATGCCAGATTTGAGTTGTTCTACCTGTGTTTCCTGCTCTTCCTTGGTAATATAAAACTCCTGTTTTACCATATTCAATTCCTGTTCCTGATGACTTAACTGTTCAAAAAGCTTTTGTTTTTCTGATACGAAATGCTGTTTTTCCTG
>CALFEN010000294.1 GCA_937950065.1 uncultured bacterium
CTTATGTTTATGCTATGACAGCATTTTTTCTGATAGTTCTCAATCCTATGTTCGGATGAATGACCAATGTTTTAGTGCTTATGATAGTGTTGAGTCTGCAGGACAAAGAAGCTATATCGAGCACAGATTCTATGCTGTTATGAAATTATCAAAGCATAGTTTACGAAAACATTGAGGAAGACAGCGATGAAAATAATCCTATATGGCAACTAATAAAGATAATCAATTTTAAAAGGATAATTATATGGATTATCATGCTTACGATTGTAACGGTGTTATTTACATATTTCTGGGCAAAATACTGGTTACCTCATATAGAGCTTATGAGAACGATGCATTACTAAAGATATAAAAGTTTTATATACTAAATAAATATAACTATGATAACAAAAATTACTATGCATGAAATCCATTTACGGTATAAATGAACATTATCTACATGAAAAAAATATCGGTATTGTCAATTATGTCGTGTTGTTTATGAGTGCGATACTGTAAGGGAAAAAAGAAAATTAATCTCTTGAAGAGTTGAAAAAGAACGGACTGAGATGACCCAAGTATGAATTGACGGTTTAGTTCAAGGTTTTAATAAAAAATGAACTATGCGAAAGAAGATAGTGCATTAACCCCAAAATATTTTACAACTAACACAAACAACAATGACTAAAAAATTATTACTAGTTTTATCATGATTAAGCCTGTTTGCATTGACCTGATGCTGACAGCAGGACTGCAGAAGTCTAGTATCCGATAAGCTATCCTGAGCAGGGAATATGCTCCAATATATGGATAAAAAAAATGAATTCCAAAGCGAATATGTCTGAACCTGAAAAGCATGTTCTAACAGCGAATTTCAGGAATATACAAAAGAAATAGAAGACAGAGCGATGAACTCTGTCAGGTAGAAGATAAAAAACTTATGAACACAATTTCTATTGTGTCCACAAAAACACGAAAGCATAGTTCAGCACTATGCTTTTTATGTATTGTAAATATTTTTAAATTGCTATAATTGAATATATATCGTTTTTTACTATATTATGTTCAATATATCATGGAATTTGTAGAACCTATCAGAGATCCAAAAAAAATATCCCAAATCAAAAATATGCTGAGATGAGAAAACAGAATAAGGGATTTACTAATGTTTGAATTATGAATAAACTCAGCTCTCAGAATCAGCGACTTGCTCAGTATCAAAGTCAGTGATTTATTCAATGTGAATAATGAAATCTATGAATCTTTTACTCTCAAGGAACAAAAGACAGGTAAGAATAACAAAATAGTTATAACTCCAAAAGTAAAAGAAACTCTAAAATTATATGCTTCAACTTATGAGGGTGTAATAGAAAATCAGGACAATTGTATATTTTTTCATAGCAAGAGATTTCCTTTGTGAAAGTATGGTATTTGAAGATGAGTAGCATGGAAAATGATAAATGAAATATGTCATAGCATCTGACTCAAATGAAGCTACGGATGACATACTCTCAGAAAGACATGGTGATATCAAGCAAGAATGCAATGAATACCTCTGGAAATTATCCAGCTGAAACTAAATCATAGTAATCTTGCTGTAACCAAGAGATACCTTTGAATAACTTATGATGAGGTGGAAAAAGCTATGCTGAAACTGGATTTGTAAAATTATTGATATCAATTTTTTATTATATTTAAGGCATTTATAGACATAATTTATAAAAAAGACAAAAATGTCTTGATTTTTAAAAAAAATATGTAATATGCCTCGTGGAAAATTTTATATACTAAATACAAAAAAATGAACAAAGAGATTCATGAAGAGAACAAAAATCTAGTAGAAGATGAGAAAGAGACTATTGAAGGGGAAGGCAAAAAGAATATGGAATGAAGGACTTATTACGAAATTTTTGAATGGATAGCTACCATAGGCATGCGATGAATTCCATTGACTATTTTATACAAAACATGACCTAATATCCTGAAAATCATTTTAGAAATATTTAAATAATAACAAATTAATATGAAAAAGAACAATCTTGTAGTTTATAAATGAAAAACATATAATCTAGAAAATCCTGAATTTGTTAAATGAATTCAGGATTGATTAATTGATAAAGAATCTTTGTTTTGTCCTTGATGTAATCAACAGGTCATAGTATACTTTTGAAGTTACAAAAATAATTTCAAAAAGATATACTTCAGACATAAAGACAAGGATAATGAAGCTGTTGTGAAATGTCCTTATTTTGGAAAAAATAAAGATTATTGGATTTATGAATGACTCAGCAAATCAAAGAATACAAAAGATTACTATGAAACAAATAAATCGTATATACTTGAAAATTATGAGTTTATTTATAAATCAATACTAGCATATATTTTCTATTGAACAGGAAATTATCTAGTAAACCCTGTAAAATATATATGAAATGCAATACAGGATATGAAATTAGTATGAAAACTTAATAATAAATTAGATTTAAGGGATTTGCCAAGACTGATAACATCTCATTTCAAGAAGTTCACAGTAAAAAATAATAATGAATATTTAGTTTATTTCTCAACAAATACAAATAATAAATACAAAAAATTTCTTAAGATAGTGCTTAAATCAGATATCTCTGAATATAAAAATGTTCATTATATTGCACCTAATAAAATGGTTTTTAAAGCACCTAATACTTATGGATTTGATGAGATAAAGAAGATTTTGGAATAAGAAAGTATAAAAAGCCACATATATAATTTTAGAGAAAGACATTGAAAATCCAAATAAGATGTATATAATATTCCTATTCATAAAGAAATTTATATATTATATATGTAAACTACAATGAAGATATGAACTTATCAATTAGATGATGAATTTATAAAACACTTCTGAATCACAAAAGTCGTTGAATGTTTTGAATGAGCTCAAAAATTAGTATTCATAGTTGAGATAGATAAAAATCTTCAGGTTATAAAACTATTTAAAAATTTTTGAAGGAGAGATGATAGAGAAATTAACATTTATGACAAATATAAATCTTTAGCTGGAATTCCTAAGATAATTAAAGTTGACACATATGATGACAATAAAATCGTATTTGAAGAGTTTATTGATTGACAATCACTTGAAAAAATTTTATGAAATTATAAATCACAAACAAATAAAATTAAAGAACTTTTATTAGGAATAATAGATATACTTAAACCATTCTGGCAAGATAATATTGTACACAGAGACTTAAAACCATCAAACATTATAATAGATTCTAACAATAAACCTTTTGTGATTGATTTCTGAATAGCAAGAGATTTGAATGATCAATCACTAACGGATACTTGATTTCAACCACTTACTTATAGATTTGCATCTCCAGAACAATTTGCTTGAAACAAAAAATTAATTTGATATAGAACAGATTTTTTTAGCTTATGAATAATAGCATATCTGTTATATTATTGAGAACTGCCTTTTGGTAATGATGTAGAAAAAATTAAAGAAATGTATGAAAAATGAGCTATTGAATATGTAACCATAGAAAAATGTTGTCTAAATAAATTTTTTGAATGAACATTGAAGACCGATCCATCATCAAGACCAAGAAATCATGAAATGTTAATATCTTTATTGTCTTAAAAAAATTAAATCATGAAATTACTACATTTGCTTGGACATAACTGTAAGTGGAACTTAGACTCATATTTCAAAAACGAAATATGAGACTGATTTATACTTTCTGCTTATAGTATAAATGAGGATAAAATTTGAAAATCAATCAGTAAACATCCTTTCAATGAAATAATGAATATTTCTATGTTAGATTTACAATATTATGGTTGAAAATGATCTACGTGATGACAACTAGATACATATAAATTTCATCCAATTCATACAAATGAAACAATGTTAGATGCTATAGCTCTTATCATTCAATGAATTGACTATCAGATAAGTAAATGATTTAAAAATATAATTATTCCTCATGCTTACTATAATATTACAAGTTCACAAAAGATAATTGATATTATAAATGCAGTGAATAAGAATTTAGAAAAAAAAACATGATACAAATATTATATGACACTACCAATAAGTAATGATGCCTTATGAAATAAAGAATTTTTAGATGAGCTACTATTAAACTTAACTGATCAAAACATCAAATTTGATTGATATTATATTGTGTGTGAAGCTAAACCTTGAACAAGAAAAAAAATAAACGATAATTTTCTTTATTATAATTGACTATATAGAGTATTAAACATTCTGAAATCACAAAATTTTGAACTAATATATGCCTATGCTAACTTTGATGCTCTAATTTTTTATTCTTTACTTGATATTGACTTTATATCTATTTGAACTTATGAAAATTTAAGAAATTTTGATATTAAAAGATTTATTG
>CALFEN010000295.1 GCA_937950065.1 uncultured bacterium
TACGAGATAAGCTAGTGACTGGAGTTCAGACGTGTGCTCTTCCGATCTCTGTAGAGTATGGAGTAGATCCATATATGTTGATGGACAACATAAGTAAGGCATATTTTTTCAATCTTGAAAAGGCATCATTGGAAGATATGGATATTCCTCTTACTATGGCTTGCAGGAAACTACAGACAGCACAAAACAGATATGAGTCTGTTACAAAAAAATCTGCTGCTGAAGATGGAATGTTTACTCCTGAATTCTTATGATTTTATTATGGTCTTTACTGACCTGCTGCTTCATGAGATCCTGAAAATTCAAAGGGTTATTCTGATTTTAATAAAGATTTTTATGCAAAGGCTTTGAAATCATATGGTAAACATCACTGAAAAACTTATAGTGATGAGGACGTAAATAAATATTCTTGAGAAAGTTTGAATTTACACAATTCTTTGCGTGCAGGGAATGGAGAAGTAAAGTGAAAAACTACTCCAGATGATATATTAGAGATAGCTATGAAATATCTATGATGGAAATATAAAATGTGATGAAGTGGAGAATGACCAAAACATGAAATAGATTGTTCTCAACTTGTAGTGCAATGTATGAAATACTGTAAATCTACAAATGGTAATGGTATTGTATCCCAAAACTATGACAATACAGCTCAATGATTGTATAATTTGGTAGATAAAAAGCCAAAAGAACAGGTGAAAAAATGAGATTTGGTATTTTTGTTTAACGAAAAACAGAATAGGATTACTCATGTTGAAATAGCTACAGGTCCTGCTGTAAACGGAGAAATACCAATAATTGATGCCTCTTCAAATGCAAAGGGAGTAAGAGAAAGAAAACAATCATTCTCATATCATAACTGAAAATGAAAAGTTTTGGTATGAACTCCAAGATTTTATTAATTTATAGTAAAATTATTTTTAAATAATAAAAAAGCTTCGTATTATCCAAATACGGAGTTTTTTATTACAGCAAGAAATTATAATCTATTGTTGAAAGGTAATAAAGTCTAGATAAATATTATATAAGAAAGATTTGTAAATGGAATTTACATATTGATTTTTTTTTGTATATCCTTAAAACAAATACAAGTTTTTATTTATTTTGTTTTATCGCGATGATAGATATTGGCAAACTTACTACTTTTCAAACCAAAAATTTTGCCAGGAATTTTTTTCAAATAAACAGTGAAGATGATTTGTCATATTTTTTGGATCATTATTGTACCAAAGAAGACTTGTTTTGTTTTGGAGGTTGAAGCAATGTTCTTTTTGCCAAACAACAATACGATAGAAGCATATTTGTAAAAAATAATTTAAGATGAATAAAATATTTGTGAATGGATTATTTTGAAGTGAATGCATGAGAAATTTTATCGAATTTTGTGAGTTTTATATCCCAAAAACACGATATAAATATGCTGCATCCGATTTTTGCGATCCCTGGAACTGTGTGATGAGCAATTATCTGAAATGCTGGTAGTTATGGGGTGGAGATATGAAGATTTGTAAAAAAAATAAAATATGTAGATGAAACAGGTGAAATCGTAGAAAAAGATGATTATACACACAGTTATAGGCATTCCAGTTTGTCAAACAAGAAAATATTTCTCATCAGTGCGGTACTCCATTTCCCTATCAAAAACAATCCGGATTTTAAAAATATGAGAGAATACATGGAAATGAGTCTCAAAGCCAAAGAGTACAAGAAAACCTGCGGTTGTTTTTTTAAGAATCATATACTTAATGATAGGGATAATCAGGCGTTGATACTTGCTTTTAAAGATAATCCTATAAAAGATCAGTATTACAAAGAAGAGATAACAATACCTGCAGGCTGGATGATAGATAAATGCTGACTCAGATGATACGAAGAAAATGGAGTTAAAATTTCAGAGAAACACGCCAATTTTATAGTAAACTACGATAATGAAAATCCTGATAATATTTTGAAATTATCTAGACTTATCAAACAAAAAGTCTTTGAAAAATTTGCTATAATTTTGAAAGAAGAGGTGAAAATTATTTAAAAAATTATCTACTAATTTCTTAATAGTATTTTATTATTGAGCTGTGTCAAGATTTAAGACCTTTTTTATTTCTTATTTTTGTAATAATTGTTTTGATTTCGTAATTTAGATGATTAACCTTTTTGAGGTTATACAACTTAAATAATTATGTTTAAAATATTTCTTTATATAAACTTTTAAAATAAGTCTTTATTTAATTAGTTAAATAGCTATTCGTTAATAGGAAATTAGTATAATAGGTTATTATATAATTTATCTTATTGCAACTAAAAATAGTAGTCATGTTTTTAGATTTTGAGAACACCGTATTTCCACAGCAGTAGATATATTGCGGCAGTGCCGATTAATAATATCAGATACCGGACAAATTTTATCTTATCCTTGAGATATAGCACATAAAATGCTATTTCCAGAATTACAAATATAACATGAAAAACAATAGACATTTGTGTTTTGTAATTATAAATATTTTAATAGCCTTTGTTTGAGTTTATCAAATCATTCTTTTTGAGCACAGGACACAAATATTGGTTTAAATCTTTTGAATTTGCCGGCAATATATGCTTTTTGAGTATCATCTATAAGGTCTATTTTGTTAAATACATATATTTTTCTCTGGGTAGCTCCGATGTCTTTTAGTATACTTTCCACGATTTCAAACTTTTCCTCTATTTGAGGGTCTGAAGCATCGATTACGTGCATTAATATTTGAGAGTGCACGCTGTCTTCAAGCGTGGAAGAAAACGCATCTATAAGTTCCGGCGGTAAATCCCTGATAAATCATATTGTATCGTTTAGCAAAATCTCTTTTCATGTAGTTTCGTCTACTTGCAGGTATAGTTTACCTACGCTAGTGCCCAATGTTGCAAAAAGCTTGTCTTCGGCAAGTACTCATTTATTTGTAAGGGCATTGAGTAGACTTGATTTCCCGGCATTGGTATAACCGACTATTCATACGGTTGCCAGATTGTGGGAAAGCCTGTTTTCTCTGTGAAGTTTTCTGGTTTTTCTGTATTCATCAAGTTTTTGCTTTATTTTTATCTGCTTTTCCTTTAGATGTCTTTTCATGATTTCTGTATTTGTTTCACCAAGTCATCTGGCAAGTTTGCTTCATCATCACTGTCTGGATAAGTCCATACCCATCCTAAAAATTCTAGGTCACATATGTTTGATAGCAGCGAGTTCTATTTGAAGTTTTGCTTCCACACTTTTTGCGTTTTTTTGAAAAATCTTGAGTATAAGGTCTATCATATCCCAAGCTTCAGCTCACACAGATTTCAAAATATTATTTATATGATATATTTGTGCAGGTTTGAGGATATTTCAGATGATCAAAAGATTTGCTCAAGTTTCTTTCATCTCTTCCCTTATTTCTTCAAGTTTACCGGTTCATATATAGGTATTGTAATCGGGTATACTTCTTTTTTGAATTTTTTTGAGGACTACAAGTCATCAGTAAGTGGAAGTAAGATTTTCCAGTTCTGTCATTCTGTAGTTAAGCTGCTCTTCATCAAGAGCTTCTGTAATTATATCAACAAGAAAAACTTTGATATCTCTATTTTTATAGTATTTTTTTTCGGACATTCTATTTTATAAAATAATAAAAAGTTTTTTTAATAACTATATTATTTTTTGGTATGAAATTTTATATAAGTGATTATATAAAATAGAATATTGTCCTCATTGTTGTTTTTTACTTCTAAAAAGATTTAGATATTATTATAATAAAAAAAATATTTATTTCAAGACAATCTTTTGGAATATTAGTTATGAGTTAAATTGCACTGTCAAGAATCCCCTTATTTACTAGGTTATGCTGTAAAAAAAATTGTAATTAAAAAATTAATCTAAAAATCTAATTAATGTCTAATATTTGAATAGTTAGGATGCCCAATCCAGATCTTTAAATCATATTTTATAAAAAGAGTATTATTTCTTTTTATTTTTTTTTGTCTCTTCTTTTGAATTGGCATTTTCTATAATTTCTAGATCTTCATCTTTTGCTACGTCTTTTTTTATGTTTCTTACTACAAAAAATGGGAAGTGTATTAGAAATACTATAAAGAATATGCTACCCCAGACTATACCTCATATAAGATCTTGTTTTAACTGGTAACTTCTATCAGCCAATAATTTCTTTTTAGCTTGTTCTTTACAAGTATCTATTTGTTTTTGATCTTTTTGTTGAGGTTGGGTTTCACTTGCTACATATTTGCTATCTGTTTCGCAAGCGTCCATTTGATAGTAATTTCTAGCCAGATACTCGTCATCTGATATGATTTTGTGATCAATATAAGAATAAAGTGCTGTTCCTCAACCTATAAGTCATCATACAAGTCAGATAATAGATACTATCAAAAAATACAGATCCAATAAGTTAAATCATTTATTTTTCATTTTTTTGGAGGTTAGTATGTAAATCTTTATTAGGAATATACAAAATATTTTAGTTATTTCAAGAGATATTTTCAAAATTATTTTTGAAGGATTCTACTTTTAATCATAAGAAGTAATCCCAAGCATCTTTAGGCTCGTTTATTTCTATAATTTCCTGATCAGGATCAATACTACCTGTATATGCAGGATTGCTACCTGTCATATTGTTATTCTCAAAAGTGCTGAATTCTATGATTTGTTCTTGATCCAGTGTAACCCTGTTATCATGTCTTATAAAAAAATCTGCGTACTTTAATCATCAATCGTTTCCACTCAAATAATTTAAATAAAAATTATTCTCAAAATCGTTTTTTTCAATAAGGTCTTTTTCTTCGTGAACTTCTTCTTTTATAGATTTGTCGATATAGGAATCGTTTAGATAAACTTTAACTGAAGTTATCATCAGAATCAAAGTCAAGAAGAATAAAAAATATCTTATATGTCTTGAATATTTTATAAAAAAATTTAATTTATATTTCATAAAAAGTGTTTTATCTCATTAAAGTATTTTATTTCGTTTCATTATATATATTTTGAAAGAATTTTCAATATATTACTGACTTGTTTTTTGTATGATTTCGGAAAAACGAATTGAATATTTAAATAATTTGAATATTATACATATTTAGGTAAATTTAGCTTTGATAAATAATATATATTTTATTCACTTATCATAAAATGCCTTTACGATTACATCTTTCTATACATTTTGCAACTAGTATTTTAGCGTGATTTATAGTTTATAAATATTTTTATAAGAATGTTTATGTCTTTTTTGTAGCTATTTTATGATGATTTTTGATAGATGCGGATCATTTTGTTGATTACTGGTTTTATTTATGACATATAGATTTTAATTTGGAAGCTTTTTTATCTTGAGAGCATTTTAAGCACACTTCCAAGTTGTATTTAATCTTTCACTGATGGGAATATCCATTTATATGATTTGTGCTGTTTGGACGATTGAAAAATAAAATTAGGTATTTTGTATTATCTTTTAGTATAGCTCTTTTTTTGCATATATCATCTGATGTTTTTATAAATTGAATGAAGATAGAATGATATTCTATATCTTATAGAATATACAGGAATTTTGAGGAGAAATATTGTTTGGTCAATCCGTAATATTTTTTTCAAATTAAATGTCATATTTTTTAATATTTAAACCTAAAAGACTAAAATTCAAAATATATTATGATTTAAAGTCCTTTTTGGTTTTATAAAATTTTTTAAATATTCGTATTGTAAATAATAATAGGATTGAATCTGCCGGGAGATAGAATAAAAAACTGTCAATATATTTAAAAAATATATTGATTTTAATGATATAATAAATATATTTAAAATGATTATAAATCAATATGTAATAATGACAAAATGAAAAAAGTCACTCTAGATATGAAGGATTTTGATCCTTTTAAGCAGTCAGATGAGGCGGTTCCCGCCGAGCCGGATACTCCATCTTCTATTTCAAAAATTAAAACACAGGTTTTTGAGACTTTGAATATAAAGAAGTATAGGATATATATGTTTTTTTGTGTTTTTGCATTAGTAGCTGGATTGTGAACAGGACGAGTTATCGATTGGATAAAAGAGAAGAAAGAAGTAAAAGCGCCTACCACAGAAATAAAAGCTCCTGAACTTACTCCGCCTCCAAAAGTTGTGCCTCTGGAGATTAGAAATGAGATAAAATCACAGATGAAAGATGTTGAAAATATTCAGATACAAATAGAGAGAGGAGAGGTAAGTATCGTATTAAGTGGAATTATGAAGGGGATAGATGGTTGTAAAAAATTGTATGAGAACCAAAATAGGAAACCTTCGAAAGAACTGGAAGATTTTTGAGATCTTGTTTTGGAAATAAGAATGAGCCTTTCAAGGACTGTCGCTCCTATTGTTACTATAATATCAAATATAATGGATAATGATATTATTATTAACAATAATGATTTGATCGAGATTAAAGGAAATATAAATAATAAATTGAATAGACTGGAAACTATATTAACAAAATTCCTTTGAATCAATTTTGTAGAGGAAGAGAAAGATGTAAAGGTGAGACAATATGGACTTTTTGCTGAAAAAGATGTAAAAATACATGTAGTTGTAATAAATGAAGGAATTATTAGAGAAAAAAAGGCGGAATTGAAAAGATATCAATTGGAGATAGACAATCTTATAAAAGAAATTTCAGATGAAATTAAAAAACTGGAAATTTTGTCTAAAAAAGTTGCTGATTAGGCGGTGGTTAAATCATTGGATATGTCAATTATTCTCTTAAAAAAAATTTAATTAATATATTTTTTGCACAAAAATTTGACAAATAAAGCAAAAAAATATATAATTATATAAATTTTTTAAAACAAAAATAAAAACAAATGGCAAAAGATGATAATGGAACTGTAAATCCACAAGCCCAAGATCCAATACAAGATCCGCTAAACCCAAATGATAATTTTGGAATAAAAGATCCTGCTTTTGATTCTGAATTGGATTTGAATATAGAGAATATTGATATAAATTTGAATATGCTTGATGATACTAATCCAGAACATGACGACTTACTGACAGTTTGATCGGATTCAGTTTCTACATCAACAGATTCTGAATCGTCAAATACGTCAGATGATATATTCAATCTAAATTTTGATAGCACATCTTCAGATGCCCTATCAGAAGAAGTATCAGCAGAGAGCGAGATACAAGAACCTAGCATTAGTTTGCCTGCAGAGGAATCTCAAGAAGAATTGAGTGCTGATAATAACGCTATGTTTAACTTAAATTTTGATAGCACATCTTCAGATGCCCTATCAGAAGAAGTATCAGCAGAGAGCGAGATACAAGAACCTAGCATTAGTTTGCCTGCAGAGGAATCTCAAGAGGAATTGAGTACTGACAATGATGCTATGTTTAATTTGAATTTTGATAGCACATCTTCAGATGCCCTATCAGAAGAAGTATCAGCAGAAAGTGAGATACAAGAACCTAGTATTAGTTTGCCTGCAGAGGAATCTCAAGAAGAATTGAGTACTGACAATGATGCTATGTTTAATTTGAATTTTGATAGTGAATCTTCAGAAATAGTTACTGAAGATAATATTGTGCAAGACAGTTTTTCTTTGGAAAATGAATGAGTGAATGAAGAATTCTCTAGTTATGTATCAGAAGAAAATACTTCAAACCCTTTTGAATCTAATTTGGATTCATCAGAAAGTTCTTCTCCATTTGCACCTGAAAGTGTTTCAACATGACAGGATCATGGAAGTTCTCCATTTGCAAATGACGAAGCAAATTATTTAAATAATAAAACAAATGTAGAAATGGAAGATAAAAATACAAATTCATGACAGAGTAATTTTTCATTTAACCTTTGAGAGTGACAATGACAAAACAACTTTGAATTTACAGAAAACCAGAAAGATTCTAATTTATGAAATACTTTGGATTTATCTGCTATGGATACTCCTAAAGTTTGACCAAACGTGAATAATGCTATGGATAATTTGGAAAAGAAAGTGGAAAAAACATCAAATACTAAACAAAAGTTAACTCAAGTAAATGCTACAACAATATCTCAAGCTTGATGAAATAAGAAAATGTGATCATTGAAATTTATGGTAATTATATGAGTAGTGTGAATTATGTGAGCACTAGCTTATTTGGTATGGCAATTTATGTTTCAAGATTGATCTTGATTTTCTTTGGATATACTATCAGGAGGTAAGACAACTACATGAACATGAGATAAATTAGCTTCAAATTCTGGGCTTACATGAGATGATACATCTGACGATACAAGTGCAGAAGGAACATGAGATAACAGTACAGCCGACGATACATCTGATGATACAAGTACAGAAGATACATGAGATAACAGTACAGCCGACGATACATCTGATGATACAAGTACAGAAGATA
>CALFEN010000296.1 GCA_937950065.1 uncultured bacterium
TACAACTACTAAGATCTACTTTGAAACAATAAGTATAACGATAAGTGGATGCATATATAGCAAAATCTACAAATTGTGGAGCAATTTTGGTTCAACTATTATCAGTATACTGACATCCAAATGTATTTCAAGTCAATAAAAATTTTCACGTATCATTTATTCAAGTAAACATTACATATTTTAAATCCTTGTATGAAATATCTGTTTTATTTCAATCTTCATCCAAAGCAGACAAATAAAGTTTATCTGTGTTGTTCTTTAGAGTTATTTGAATCTTATCATATTTTTGACCATAATAAAAGCTAGAAGAAAGAGATTGAGAAACTGCTTTATTGAAAAAACTTATGATCTCCTCTTTATCATTTCTTACCTCCATTTCATATATGTAATTGGTGCCCAAAAAAATCATAATAAGTAACAATATACATATTATCACCGCCACAATTAATAGTTCTATCAATGTAAAAGTTTTTTTCATAAATATTTTTTTACTTTTAAACTTCCAAAGAATCCATTATACTTCAAATAATACTGAACACAGATATTGATACAAATCATACCAAAAATCATACTCATATCACCAATATCGGTTCTATAATTTTGGATAAGTTATTTAATGTCTTCTCGAATTCTTGAGAATATAACCGCACAGCATTGTCTATAGATTTACCAAGGGCTGCACTTTCCTCTCATACTTTGAGCAAGGCTACTACGTCTCTAGGGATTATACTTGGGTAATCATACAATACATCTACCATCTTTTCTCATTTCCTGACAGCAATAATAATATCATCTATCAATTCTTTGTAAGTACTATGTGTAACTACATCTCTCAAAAGTCTAAAAACATCAATATAAGGCATCCCTGAATATATCAAAAGTTTTTGATACCTAAGATATTTTATAAGATGATAAGTCATTGTTATTTTACCAAATATAGGCACTTTCAACATAACTCTATCAAAATATTTTTTTCATTCTTCAGTAGCTATAATTATACCAAATACTACTAATGCTATAACAAGGAATACAACAATATCCATTGAATATTTTGTCACAAAATTTGTAATAAATATAAGCATTTGAGTAGACCAAGGGAGTTTTGCACCGTCAAATTCTGAAAGAATTCAAAGAATTCCTGGTAAAATATATTTGAATATCACCACTACAGCGGCAATAGCTACAACAAATATAAGAGCAGGATAAATCATAGCTCAAATATATTTACTTTTTACATCATATATAAATTCATATTCATCAGCAAGATATCTAAGTACGTTCAAAAGTTCTCCAGAGTTTTCTCATGATCTGACGATATTCACATCTCATTCATTGAAATATCTTCTCAACCTAGAAAGTGCACGATACAACGGTTCTCACTTTCTCAATGATTCATAAATTTTATTACAAATATCTTTGAGAGTATAATTATCTGTTGTAGATCTTATTATAGTAATTGATTCAACTATAGAAATTCATCAGCTTATCAGATAGCTTAATTCTCTCAAAAAAAATATTTTATCTTTCATACTAAACCTTCAATAATCTTTGAGTACCAAAAGTTTTTGAATATATTTGTCTATCATAAATATTTTTTATTTATAAAAATATGCTTCTATTGTAAGGGTCACACTTTGAATCTCGTTATATTTTGTGATATCGTAATTTACTGACAAAATCTTGTAAAGCATAGGATTATCCAAAAATATTTTTCTTTCAATATTTTGGATAAAAGAAAGTAATGCCTTATTGTCATTAAAATCTATAGTCAAAGTAATTGGCACTTTATAAAGTCATATTGATTTATCTACCGGTTGTGAAGATGCAAATGTAATAGTCTGCACCTCACCATTTGAGGAAGAAAGATTATTTTTGAGCAAAAACATATCTATATTTGCCAAAATCCTCTTTTGATCAAAATCCATTTTTTTTGTAGCACTTTAAGATATAAGTAGAGAATTTCT
>CALFEN010000297.1 GCA_937950065.1 uncultured bacterium
CCTCTCTCGGAGTGATTTTCATCTCAAAAAAGACTTGATTTTTTTAAAATTAGGGTATATATAATTATTTATATCGTAAAAAAATAACTATGATAACAACACAAAGCATAATAGAAAATTCACAAAATATTAATAGTCGCTATAACTTTTTCTTCTTGCCTATAACTAAGGATATTATGAATTTTATAAGAGATAAAATTATTGATGTTCCTGAAAACGAGAACGGCAAAAAAAGATTGCAGTGAAAGAATAATAAAACCTACTTCCAGCTTTTGCAAATTATTTGATTATACTTTTGTTCATTAGCTATTATAATGTTTGAATGAGATAATTTAAAACAAAATGGAAGAGAGTCAAATAGTAAATATGATTCCGCTCGCGATTACTTAAAAGAAAATTACAAAAAATTTTTTGTTATGGAATTAAAAGCGCTAAATCTGTATGAAGATGTCAAAAAAAATCATTGAAATAATCAATGAAATCAGGTAAATAAAAACAAGATAAAATTTGAGGCTTTTAAAAAATTCATAAATCCCTTGTTTGAAGTAGAAACATTAAATGAAAACTTTTCTTATAGTGCTAATGATATGATTTGTTTTAAACCCCAGAATATGAAATTTATAGATAATTATCGGTTAATAAATCCTATATTTTTGAGTCAATGCAAAAATAGTTTCTGATGGAGAAAGCCTAATTTTATGATTTATTTTATTATATCCTCTGTTTTACACTCTTTTCTTAGTTGATTTGTGAATGAAGTTATTAATGATTGAAAAAATCATGTATTGTCAAGCTGAAGACATATCAAAGAAATGATACAAAAAGCACCTGATCTGTTTAAACAAAAGATAGAGGAACTTAATTCTATTCAGGAAAATCAGCGTTCCAAAGCCAGTAATCAGGCACAGAAAATTTATAACAAATTCCTGTTTTCTGGTCTAAATTATTTTATAAACAAGCCAAGGGCAATCGCCGAAAAAATTTATATGTTTGAGTCATTTAATCTCAAAGTAAGAATCTGAATAGAAAACTGAGTCGTATCAATGTCTGTAGAATGGAATCCAGAATCAGAAAATAAAGTCTCATAGCTATTGTAAAATATTATATAAGCAAAAAAGAGGGATAAATCCCTCCTTGGTTTCGAATGCAGGATTATTTACTTCATAATTGCATTCAATGATTTTACTTT
>CALFEN010000298.1 GCA_937950065.1 uncultured bacterium
CTCAAACTATTCCAAGCGTTTCCTACATCACTTCCAAATTCTCTCCAACTGTATAATCCTGAAGGATCAACGTAATTGCCCGGATTGTTTTTTGTATATCCGTACAAATTCACGTCATCAGCTATCCCTATCGGATCCCTACTTATAAACCTTCATAGTTCGGCATCATAATACCTTGCTCTGTAGTAGTAAAGATCGATTTCTCTGTCATACTCTCTGCTAGTAAACAGTCTATCATTCCCATAATTATCTCAAGTATAATCATCAATTTCTATATTTCAAGACAATGTTTTTACATATGTTTTTCAGTATACATCGTAATCATACTCCAACAATGTATCACCACTTCCATTAGTCAGTCCAACTACGCTTCCAAGTCTATCCTTTGCATAATAAATCATATCCCCAGAAAATTCATATGCTACCAAATCGTCTATTCCCAGCCCGTTCACATAATCCTTGATTTCTCCGTTTTTATTCTCTTCCAGGATATTATTATTTGAGTAAGTGTAAGTTATGGTTTCTCCACTCACGATCTTACTTATCCTCCTGCCCAGCACATCATAAGCATATTCTGCGACCGTAGTTTCACCAGTCCAAACCTTGATTAATCTATTTTTATAATCATATTGGAAATTATATATTCCATTGTCCACTATATTGCCGTTATCATCGTATCCAAACGCCTGGTTTTTTGTGCCACTCAACGCTGTATACTGGTTCAAATTATTTTTCAAATACTCATTCACCCCAAAGTTATCCGCATTTGTAGTCCTGTTCCCCACATCATCATAACCAAAACTTTCCTGATTGTTCGCACCGCTTGCTTCCACGACCCTATACAAATCATCGTAAGTATAGCTTTTCTCGCCATCGTTCAGCACGTTATCCTCATTATCATAAGTGTAATTATATGTTTTTATTCCATTATTATAATTACTCAATCTATTGTATTCATCATATTGATAAGTTAGCTGTTTATTATTCCCATAGATTTCGTCCTGCAGGTTTATGCCTGTATATTGCAGATTGTCCACATCCTGATTTTCAAACTGTATTTTTGTTAGTCTGTCTATTTCATCATATTCGTATTTTGTTGTTTTGCCGTCCGGATAGATTATGCCTGTCAGGTTATCATTCAAATCATAATTATAATTTATTTCTTCATTATTATTTCTTTCTTTGCTTATTCTGCCCAGCGCATCATAATTAAATCAAACTTCATTTCCCATAGAATCTGCTCACGTCATCAGTCTGCCCAACGCATCGTAAGTATAGTTTTCTCAGGTTATTCATTCCACACCACTTCCCAAGTAAATCTGTCTTTCTGTGAGCTTATTCAGCACATTATAAGTATTGCTTACCTGACTTCAGTTTGGATCTGTCCGGTTGATTACATTGCCATTCTTATCATAAGTATAAGTAGTATATTTCCCGTCCGGATAAGTTTCTTTTACCAGTCTGTTGAGTATATCATACTGATAAGTGGTTATATTTCATTCAGCATCTTCAGCAAATATCACATTCCCGTTTATATCATACCCATATTCTGTAGTAATTGCACTGCCACTGTTATATTGTATTTTTTTTGTATTTTGTCCTGCCAGATTATATTCATAGTCAGTCTGCTTACCATTTCCGTCTACGACCCTTGTTAGTTGTCCCATCTCATTATAAGTATAGTTTGTTTCTATATTTTCTGTTCAAATTCTTATCTGTTTTTTAAGTTTATTATCTCTGTCATACTGATACTGGACATTTGTATTTCATATAGTCTTGGACAATACATTACCATTATGGTCGTAAGTGATGTTTTCCTGATTTCATTTAGCATCTGTTGTACTCACCAGCCTTCCCAAAGCATTATAAACATTAGTAGTCTTGTTTCACTTGGCATCATATTTTTCTATTATATTTCCGGAGTTATCATACTTTATTTTTTGAGCTACAAATCATTCTGTAGATTCAGGATCTTCATATCCTATCACTTTTATGAGCCTGTTTAATTTATCGTATTTATACTGTGTCTTTTGTTTGATATTACCAGCACTATCATAGGATTTTATATAAGTGATATTGCTATTATCATCGTATGTATACAAAACATAATTTCCTAGTCCGTCAGTCTTCTTCACAAGTCTATCATACATATCATAGAGATACTGCGTATTTGTGCTATATGGATCTGACTGGATTATAAGATTTCAGTTCCTATCATAGATATAGCTGTATACTATATTTTTGGAACTATCGTTAGAATCTGGTATTATTTTCATAGTCAATACCTTGCCTATTTCATTGTAAGTATACTGAACTATGGCTCAAGTTCCTATCTGCTGTTGTATTATATTTCAGTTATTATCGTATTTTATATTTGTATATTGTATAATTCCAGTATCTACTGTCTGTGTTTGTCTGATTACTTTATCCAAAGCATCATACTGTAGCTGACTTACAAAATCTCATCTAGTATATTTTGTTTTATTTCCATTAAGGTCGTATTCATACTGCATCTGCACTCATTCAGGGCTTGTGCTTTGTATCAGATTATCAAATCAGTTATAAACATTTTGAGTAGTATAACCATTTGCATCTGTACTGGATAATACATTACCATACGCATCGTAGGCACTTTGTATGCTGATAGCATTATCTCCTGTTCATTGAATTATTTCTACGAGATTTCCTCATGAGTATACAAACTGTGTTTGTTTTCAGGCCGGATCTATCTCTCTCACCAGTTGTCCAATACTATCATACTCAAAATTTGTAGTTAGATTAGTTGAATTTCAATCTATATCTAATACTCAAACTATTGTTTTTGATATTATATTTCAATTATTATCCATCTGGTAATCTGTCTCTGTGCCATTAGCATCTATTTCTTCATTTACCTGATCAAAATTTCCATAATATTTTTTTACTATAATATCCAGGTATGAGTCATCGGCTTCTACATTAGTTTTTTGTCTTATTTCTACAAGTCTTCATTTTGTATCATATTTGTATGTATAACCATTTAATTTTGGCTTTCTCTCTTTTATCAGTCTTCCATCTTGATCATATACATAACTATATGCATAATTTCAACCGTTTGCATCGTAAATATATTTTGTAGTAATATTTCCAAAATCATCGAAATTAAGTTTTGTATGTATAGAGTTTCTGTCCACTATATCATTTGAAATAACTTTATCTCCACTCAAAGTATAAGTATAATATATGGTTCAGCTTCAATATTTTTGACTAACAACCCTATCTCAATTATCATAAGTATTTACTACATAAAGTTGTCATTTTGCATCATAAAGCCTCAAAATATTATGTCCTGTCTTACTATCACCTATACTATATGTAAAAGAAATCTGTTTGGTAGATCCATTACCATTATCTATTAATATTTTCTTGAGATCATTGGTAGTTCCAAGTCAGTCTCAAGCCCCGTAATATTGGAAGCTAACTTTTCTTCAGTTGAAATCCATCACTTGGGATAATTTATTATTACTATTGTATGTATAAGTTATCTGACGTCATAATGTATCTGTAACCAATGAAAGCAGTAACCCTGTGTTGTACTGGAAAGTCATATACTTTCAGTATCTATTCTCTATCTTTGAAATCTTTAGGTTCCCATCAAAATAGTATTTATCGCCATTTTCAAAATTGATTATATAATTTCAATTTAATATCTCGAGATTAGCTCTTATTCAAGGATTATATTCATATCATGTACCAGTGTAAGGAAGCCTAAATTCTCATAAATGTCAGTTAAAATAACTTACTGAACTATCGGAATTTACTACCAAATACTGGTTATAATTATGATCCCAGTTTACTCATACCGGACCGTTGTAAGATATCTGTGATTTGTAAGATACATCCAATTGGAATGGTATTCATTCTCAAGGGATACTCATCAATACGTTCTCGTAAGAAAAATTTCAGTTTGATAAATCTACAGGGTCTCATTGCGAATCTTCTAAATTACTGTCAAAGATCAAACCATTATTATTATTTTTTATTTTATCTTCATATCATTCCCCATAAATATTATTACTATAAGAATTATAATCCAATCCTGTTAATGTTACGAAATAGGAATCATCTGCTGTAGCACAATCTAGATTGATACATTTAAGTCAGGAAATACCATGCTGATCATTGTCTGTATCTACATATCATCCTATCCAGTGCAGAGAACCACTACTTACCCAAAAATTTGGTATAGTATAACTATTAGTTGCTATATATACTCAAGTATATTCATTATTTCAACCTGTATCGTATTCAAATATATATCATTGTGCATCTGAGTTCACACCCCAAGAGAGAATTGTATTACTTGGACTCCAAAGTCCATTATTCTCTATATTTCATTTAGAAGTAATATTAAGATTGTATGAATAATATTTTGTGTAAATACTATTATAATAACTTGTCCAACGATTTTTTGTATAAACAGATCAATTATTAATTATATCACCATCTATTCTTAAATTACTAAATGAAGTAGACCGTGAATTCCGAGCATAATTTTCTGCACCGACAATTTCAGCACCAGATAAGATATTTAAGTTTCAAACTACATTCAAATAGGATCCTACAGTTTTAGTACCTGTTCCTATTGTTATATTTCAAGTTAGCATTCCCCATATTAGCTGATTTCCAGTTAATAATATATTTTCAAAAGTAATATAACCTCAGAAATTACCCTTTATTTTAATTTCTGAACTTCATCAACGTATTTCACCATCGCCGTAGACATTACCTAATTCTATATTATAATTATCTGAATCTACTATAATAGTGTGGTTATTCATATATAAAGTTCAACTAAAAATCAAATTTCAAAGGAATTGTATATCATCATCTAACCATATACTACTCTGTAAAAGTTCATTTCAAGATATTGTCTTTGGGGATCATCTTAAAAATGTTTTTGTAGGATTCCATATAGCATTATTTTCTATATCACCGTTTACTGTAATATCAATAAGATAAGAATAAACCCGATTATAATAAGACCGATCAGATGTTGCATACCGTCAATTTCATATTATTCCTCCTTTGTTTTTTACATTTCAATTTATAGTTATTATTTGTGGATTTGGTACAGTATAACTGGTTGTATATCTAATTACTACAGGTTCTGGTTTCAGAGAACTTCAAGTAAATATTTCTACATCACCATTTATAGTAGAATTTCCTCTTACTAATTTATCTCCATTCATCATATTAACATTTCCTGTCCATATTCATGAAATAACTTGTTCTCAACTTAATTCTATATTTTCTGCATTAATATTGGACAATAAGATAGATCATTCTAATATTAATTCTCTTCAATCAATATAACCTGAAGCATTTCATAAAATATGTATTTCGTTTCAAATTACATTTCAATTTGTACTTCAAGAAATATATAATTCATCTCATGTTAAATTTCAATTAATACTTCATACTATATAAAAATCTTGTCAAATAACATTTGCATTTATCATATCACCATTTACAAATACTTCTCAATTTCATCAGTATATCTCACCATTTCCGTTGACACTACCTATTTCAATATTATTATTTTCAGCATCAGCATACATAATGTGATTATTCAAATTCAACGTTCATCATAGTTTTAGGTTTCATTCAAATTCAATATCATTATCCAAGATAATCCGACTTCATATGTTAACACTTCAAGATACTGTTTTCGGGGATCATTGAAAATGGGTTTCATTTGGAGTCCAAATCCCGTTATTCTCTATATCCCCATAACAGGTTATATTCATATTATATGAATAATACCGGTAATTGCTTATCCAAGAACCTTTTGTATAAATAGATCCGTTATTTACAATATCTCATTTAATTACTATATTACTTGCTGAACTAGACCGTCCTTTCCGATTACTAAACTGAGTTGACACCATTTCTGCTCCTGATAATACATCCACATTTCCTGCTATCGTAATCCGAGAGTTAATAGTTTTTGTGCCTGTTCAAAGAGTAACTTCTCCAGTCCAGTTTCACCGTATGAGCTGATTACCACTTAATTCTATATTCTCCGCTGTCAGCTCTACTCACACATTGTTTCATTCCAATAAAACATCATTTCCTACTATCTTCCCTGCTACATCTCATAGCACGTGCAGATTATCTCATGTTATTATTCCGTTAATACTTCAGTCTATCAATATATTTCCAGTTCATCCGTATATCTCACCATTTCCGTTGACACTACCTATTTCAATATTATTATTTTCAGCA
>CALFEN010000299.1 GCA_937950065.1 uncultured bacterium
TAGTGGAAATATAAATGTAAATGGATGGAATTTATTGACTATTGTTGGGAAAAATTTGGATATAGATGCTTGAACCGCAGACTATTATATCAATTGACAGAAAATTTGAACATATAATTCTCAAAAAGAATATATAAATCCAACCACAACAAAAACATATTGAGCTTTGTGATGAAATATATGAGCTTTTTTTTGATGAAATCAAGGTGCACTGTATTACAATGGTTCTATGGATGAAATCCGTATCTATGACCATGCTCTCTCTGAAAACGAAGTCAAAGCACTTTACTATCGACCATCAAATTAGTTTTCTACTGATAAAAAAACTTTCTTATTCAAAATGTCAAACATAATTTTCAAAATCTTTCATTTTTATTTGTAATATTAAAATCTATAATTATAATAATATCATTAAGTTTTATATTACAGATGTATCGATGACGAAGAAGACAGAAACTAAAGATAATCTTTTGGTAGAAATACAGAATCTCACACGATGATATGCTGATAGTCCGAGTATGATATTCAAGGATTTCAATGCTCAGATATTCAAAAATGATTTTTGTTTTATCCTATGAAAATCATGAGTATGAAAAACAACTTTGCTTAATTTTCTTACTATGAAAATAAGACCACCAAAGAAAATGATGTTTTACAAAAAAGACGATTTGGCTAGGCTTACTGATGTTGAAATCCAGAGATATAGGAGGAAAATCTGAGTAATTTATCAGGATTTCAAACTTATTGATTGGAAAAATGTAAAACAGAACATTTCCTATCCATTGGAAATAGTGTGAGAACCTAAAGAGCAGATAGACAAAAAAGTTAATGAGATCCTTTATAAAACTGAACTTATGTCCAAAAAAGATGTAATGGTGCCTTCACTTAGTTGATGAGAAAAACAAAGGGTAGCTATTGCTAGAGCTTTGGTGTTTGAACCAGAATTTATATTGGCTGATGAGCCTACTTGAAATCTTGATCAGGATACATCTAGAAAAATTGCTGATATTCTGATAAATCTGAATAAGATGTGAAATACTATATTGTTTGTTACTCATGATTTGTCTTTATTGGAGTATGTCCAAAATAAACACGAGAAAGTAAAAGTTATAAATATTCAAAAATAATATCTTTAAATAAAAACAAAAATAAAAAAATGCAACAGGTAATAAATGAAAATAAAATATCAGATAGATCGGAAGAG
>CALFEN010000300.1 GCA_937950065.1 uncultured bacterium
CTTTGTAGTCAATCTCTGGTTTGCAGGATATGTTAGCAAATAGTATTTGAGCTATCTTCATTCAAGGTCTGAGGATAATAGGTACAGAATTTAGATTACAAAGTTCAAAAGCTATTCTGAGGTAATGTCATGGATTGACTATGGATGCAGTATTGTGCACAAGCAGTCATATTCTTGCTAGAGAGCTTTTTCATGAAAGATATATCATATATTCATCACTCCCAAAATAGTCTTTGGAAACTCACAAAAGACTGAGTCACGGATGAAGTATAAAGCTTTCTCCATCAGGAACTATTATTTCCTGAGTATGTGGCTGTACGCCCATATGAGGATCTATGAAAGCAGTTTTGTTAGAATCTGTTAATATAAAGTTATTGCCGAGCAATATGTCATAACTTACAGGATTCATTCTTTTTTCATCAAAATCGCTGATGGTAATTCTTCATTCTTCCACAGCTTTGAAGATATCTTTATCTGACAAAAACATTTTACAAATCTTTAAATCTATAAATTTCTATTCAGTTTATCATGCTGGACATGTTTTGTGTTGCAGTACTGTGTACTATAAGTACTTTGACTTCCAAAGACATATCTCATTTGTTCATAAATCTGATTATTTCTTTACCTATTCTTTTGATATTTTCATAGTTAAATCATGTTGCTACCTTGTAGCTTTTGACTCACCGCATAAGATTTGTATATCTGTAAGTTGAGTCGTTCTTGGTGAATGATACAATAGGTATTCAAGGTTTGAGTGCTGAAAGTTTGGCTGTCGTGTATCAGCTTTCGCTAGGGCAGAGGATTACTTTTATATCAAATTCTTTAGCTATTTTGTATGCATTGTATATTATGTAATCTGTGATTGCGTTTTCTTTTTTGATGTTCAAATCTTTTAATTTATAGTTTGTATCAATTTTTTCCTGTTGTTTTATTATGAGGTCATAAAGTTCTTCTACAGCTTCTACGGCATTTGGTCAACTGGACACTTCATCTCACAGAGCAAATCCGTCTGCTCAGCAAAGTATATCTTTGGTAATATTGTCAATTATATTTTGGTCGGGCTTTTTTTCGTCATCTGCCAAAATTCTAGTTTCTACTATTGAAGTTTTGCCAAATACATTGGCTTTCTCTATGATAAATTCTTTCTGTTTTTCAAAATCATCTCATACTTTATCTATGAGTTTTTT
>CALFEN010000301.1 GCA_937950065.1 uncultured bacterium
GTAGTCTCTTTTGAGATACTTTGTGATATCGCAGAACTACTTGAATCTTTAGCAAATATCATACTCAATCACAGTATACTTGCTAAAAGAACGATTAAAATTTTTTTCATTTTGTTTTTATTTATAAAATAAATTTTTTATGTAATAATATTGTAAGAAAAAATCATAAAAAGTCAACACTTTTTTATAATATACACTTAAAACTCTTATAAAATAAAGAGAAAGTCGTCTATAAATTAATAATTTTTTACACTTGATTTATAAATTTTTTTATCTAATATAATAGATATTTATTTCTTAAACTTATATGATGAAAAAAATTTATATAACTATTATATCTATATTATGTCTTATCAATTTTTCAAGTGCTTGCATGGTTTCCCCTCCAAATATAAGCAATTATTGTGAGACAAATTGTGATAAATATGAAACTGCACAAAAAAAGATTCAGAAATTCATAAATTATTTTGATGAAAAATTTTGGAATGATACAGATAAATATAAGAATCTTCAAAAAATACTTTTGGAAAATCTCCTAAAAGTTGAAGATAAATTAAGTTCTGAAGGGAAACTAAATTCACTTACCAAATTTAAAATAGAGTACCTCAAAAATTTCTTAAAACATGATCCTAATAGTAAATGTTAACCATTTAAAAAAATAAATTGCTTTCATCAAAACATTTTTTACAATACATAAACTTAATTTTTTATTCTCTAAAAATTATATTTTTCTAAATAAATTATTCTTTGTATATAATAAAAATAATAAATCTTTATTATCAAAATTGTCAAATAGTATACACTTAAAAATTCAAAATAACAATTTTAAACGCATTTTTTGAGTTATTTTAGATTGACTTTAAATTTTTTTTTTTTATACTTTAAAAGATTATTTATTCTTTAAAAACAAAACGATGAAATTATTTAAAAAAATTTTTGCACTATTAACATTAATGGTGACTTTTGTCTCTGCTGAATTTAGTACTTACGAAGAGGCCTTTACTGCACTAAACTCCAAATGAGATGAAATCGTAGAAAATCTAAATAAATGAGTTTACGAAATATGAAGAGCTGAAACTATACTCAAAACAGCATATGATAAATGATGATATTCCGAATTCGAAGATTATTGAATAGAGGCAATATATGAAAAAATAAAAACAAAACTTGGGAAATTAGAGACAGGAAGAAATACTATAGATCAAAAATATGCTGCTTTGTATAGCGGATTGCAGGTAACAGATAAATCATATTATACTATAGCCAACGATGAAGCCCACAAACAGCTAAAAGAAACATATCAAGAAGTCATAAAAAAATATCCTTATTTTTCATGAGCATTGACTGTCTATTACAAAAAACTTGATAATGATCTGGATTACGCCACTGCAATATGATGAAAAGCTCCTGAATACACCACAGGAGATACAGATACACAAACTACAGACAGTTGAACAGGCACAAACCTAGAAAGAGCACAGATTAAATGAGATAATGTATTGTTACAACTTGATAAAGATTGAGATTACAAACAGGCAAAGTACAATTTGAGAGAAGCATTTACCATAGTCAGGGCTGATGTTGATATGAAACAACAGTTTGAAGATGAATATTACAAATACAAAAGGAAATTAGATGTGTTTTTGGAACTTACAGGCAGTTTTGATTCCAAAGCAAAACAGGTTTTCTATAAAGTCAGCATCTGAAAACTTACCAAACAATGATGAGTACAAGAACTAAAAACTTTGTACACTGATTTTCTATCTGGATATTCACAGTTCCCAAAAACATGTGAAAGAATATACTCTCAATATTCTATCAAACTCCAAAATCTTAATATCACTGATAGTACAGCAGCCGATGTTTCTATGCAAAACAAACTTGATAATACTGCTTTAAACTTTTTTGTAGCATTAAATAAGAAATATAAAAAATCTCCTGTAAGATACAAAAATGTATTAAACAATCTTGTATCCAAGTTAAGTGCAGAAAAATATAAATCATCAAATCCTATACAATATATAGTACAAAGATTCAAGACAGAATCAAAATACAGCGACAATTACAAACAATATATAAGTAACGGATTAAAATGATACTTTTCTTTAAACTGATGAACAAAGAATAAAGCTGGATGATATTACAAAATGAAAGTAAACAACATACAGTATGCTAGCGGTGTAATATCAAAATGACTAATATTATCTGGCATAAATTCTGGTCTAAAAATATATAAAGGTATTTCCGAATCAAAAAACGAATATTACTCATGACCAATGTATTCTGAAGACACTTCCAGTTCAAGTAGCTCTTCAACAAACGGCATGAAAAGTAGAGTTTCCAATTCATTATCATGATATACTATATATTACAACAAACCATATAATATAAGTATAAAACATCCCAAAGACTGGTTAAACGCTACTAAATATGAAGAATCATTATATACTTGAGCTGGAAGTCTTTTGTATGCTGCTGTTAGACTAAAACAATGACAAACTGAAGAAGGGTTTCGAAAAAATTATATAGAACTTTCTCTTTCCGCTCTGGATCTTTCATCACAAAGTAGTATGACTTTAGATGAATACGAAAAACTATTTGAGGACTATATAAAAAATGGTAAAAAATGAGAAATATTATCAACAGACAAAATAACTATTGATGGTCAAGCCGCTAATAAAATAAAATATAATTTTTCAGATGCTTGAACTTGATTGCAGTGAATTCAAGCACAGGTAATCAAAAATGATAAAGTTTATGTAATTACATTTGTTACTTTTTCAAAATATTGAGATAGTTTTTCTTCTCAAATTGATCAAGTACTAAACAGTTTTAAATTTGATACTCAATCAAGTACAAGTGATGACACTATCATTACCGATGAGAACATGAGCGTAGAAAAAACTGTCAAAGACACTACATATTATAATGAAGAATATAAATTATCATTTACTCACCCTGACGACTGGTTGGTATGAGCTTCAGAATCCGAAGAACAGGCCACCTCCAATGCAAGTAAAGAATTTTATACTGTAGCAAAGATAGATCCTTCTATATCAGAAGAAGACATGAGAAACAATTATATAAGTCTACATGCTTTAGTAATGGAAGATAAATATTGACTTGATATGGAATCATACAAAGAACAGTTTGAGACAAGTGTAAAAGACATACTAAAATGAGAAGTGGTGGAAAGCAAAATGTTAACTGTTGATGGACTAACAGGTTTTAAAATAGTGTATACTTATTCTTCTTCAAAAGGGTATAACTACAAAGCAGCAGATTTCCGGACAATAAATGACTGAAAAATATTTATTCTTTCTTTCATCACAGTGCCTCAATGATATGATAATTTTAGTACAAAAATAGATGAAGTTATCAACTCTTTAAAATTTGATAATCATTCATGAGCAACCGTACAATCTCTAAAAATAATGGAAGAAGCTGCTACTACAGAAACCACTGCAACTGAAGCTTCCACAGGAGACGCCTTAAGTTGAGATGCGTTGACATGAACAACAACTACATGAGATACGGTAAATTTTGATAAATCCGCAAGTATATCATTATGATTTTGGATGAATATATCAGATTTATCTACAGGCAACAAAATATTGACTGTTCACAAATGAACAAACGCTACAGAAGTATTTACTTTATTTTTAAATACAGATGGCACTTTGAGTATAAATATGGATGATGCATCACATTCCAGTATAAAATGAACTACAGTTATACAACCTAATACATGGTATCATATATGACTTATATATGATCCAGAAGAAAACCTCATCAAAGTTTATATAAATGGAGCAAATGACATATATTCTGTAATAGCCGATCTCAATATAGATAACCCTATAATAAGTATGTGAAATTACTTTGAATGAGCAACAGAATCTTTAAATACAACATTAAACATAGACGAAGTATATTTTTATACTTCTGCTATAGACGTAGATACTCTACAAATGATTTACAGAAAAAAATAAACTTATGCGTTTTGACATCTGTACCGCCTGTCAAAAAGTTTGACACAAACATTTAGATGAAAGCTATTTGGATATGATCAAATCTAAATACGGTCGTAGGCTTATAACTCTTGATGAATATACAGATGATATAGCAAATCATTTTACATCATTTTTTAGAAAGAAAACCCTTTTGGAGCAAGCTTTTTCTCAAGAGTTTATTTCAACTCAATTTGGTAATAAAAAGATAGAAATTTTATCTGTTTGATGTTCATATGGACAGGAGGTATATGTTATAGCTCATTACTTAAGCAAATTTTTAAGAAATTATAATATTTTGGGAATAGATTTTAGTAAAAAATGTATAAATCATGCAAAAAGATGAATTTTTAGATGAGAATCCCACGACAAAGAAAAAACAATAAAAACATTTAAAGACTTCTTTTGAGATAATGTAATTTTTGATTCACAAAATTCTACTATTGAATTTAGAGATCATATAAAATCAAAAATCTGTTTTGATACTCAAGATGCTATAGTATTCAATCCAAAACTTGAAGACAAATTTGATATTATTATCTGTTATAATATGGTTTTACACTTAACCCCTCAAAGTGCAAAAAACGTATCCGACAACATATACTCCTATGCAAAAAAATGATCTGTAATATTAGTAGACCATTGACCGCTTTTCCAAAAAACTTTATGATTAAAATACAAAAACTATAGAGATATTGCATTCCTTGAGAAAAATATTTAAACTTATCAAAAAATTTTTACTTATTTTTCTTGAAATCAAATTTGACACAGAAAATTTTTTGTATATAATTAATATAATTTATATATAAATATTTTTGATGAAAACATTAAACTATATCTATAGAAACAAGTCTAGTCTAACCGATTTTATAAATGAAAACCAACTAAAAGACATATGAGATAATTTTATCATACAAATTTTTTCCGGAGATATAGATAAAAACAAAATAACATCAATAACAAATGAAATTAAAGAAATTATTCCAAATGCAAAAATAGTATGATGCACAACATCATGAGAGATTATGAATTGATCTATTTTTGAAAGTGAAGTCGTTATATCTTTTAGCGTATTTGATAAGACAAAGATAAAAACGTTCTTTATCAAATGAGAAGATATGAATGAAGATGAGATAGGAGATGTCCTTGTAAACAAATATATTTCTTCCAATGACAAAGTACTATTTCTCTATACAGACTGACTCAAGACAATGAGTGAAAAAATCTTACAAAAAATACAAGAGAGGTATCCTTATTTGATATTAACTTGAGCTAAAGCTTGAGATAACAAAAATTTTTCAGAAACATATATTTTTAATCAAAGTGAAATAACCTCTTATTGATTGGTATGATTTTTGCTTTCATGAGACTCTCTCATAGTAAATAATGATTATATATTTGGATGGGCTACTATATGAAAATATATGAAGATCACAAAGGCTGAAAAGAATAAAATATATGAAATAGACTGACAACCAGTCATAGATATATATTCCAAATATCTTGGTGAGGAAATTGCTGCAAAACTTCCTAGCAGCGGAAATCAATTCCCTTTGATACTAGAAAGAGATGGCATCAAAATAGCTCGTGATATTATAAGTATAATGTCTGATAATTCAATAGTCGTAGCCGGAGACGTCAGAGTTTGAGATGAAGTAAGATTTGGATGCGGAGATAAAAATAAAATATGGCAGAGAGATTTCAAACTTGTTAATAGATTTAAAGAACATCCTATAGAAAGCGTTTTCATATATTCTTGCTATGCCAGAAAAAATTTCTTATGAGATGATATATCAAGAGAAACTAATATGTGGAAAGATTTTCCTTCAAGCGTTGGTTTTTTCACATATTGAGAGTATTTTCATACTATGGAAAATTCAAACCAGTTGCTAAACGAGACTATGTCTGTACTAACATTATCCGAATCAAAAGATAGTATAAATAAAAATATTAAATTAAGCCCTGATGTTAAAAGTATGACCAAAGAAGATTTGGCGTTTTATGCAGTACTTCATCTATCCAAAGAAACAAATAATGAACTTTATAAAATAAATAAATGACTTGAAGAGATTCTTTCCGAAAAGATTGAAGAAATAGAGAAAACAAAATTTGAAAATCTAAAAGCGTATGAAAAATTTATTGAGGACATGTCAGAATGAGTAGTAATAACCGATGAAAACAAAAAAATAATATATTTTAATAAACAGTTTAGAAAACTTGTGTGATATGAGAGTAATGAATTAAATGGAGGAAATTTTTTTGGAATTATAGACGCCCAGACAATAGAATATCTCAAAAATAGTAAATACAATGAAAATAAAATAGAAGATGGTGTTTATTTCACTAATCTTTATGCCAAAGATCAAGAAAAGATTCCTGTCAATATCATATGGAAAAGCTTCTTGAATGAATCTAGGATTGCTATAATCAAAGACCTTAGGGAAGTAGAAGAACTCAGAATCAAAAACAAACAACTTGAGCAGTCAGAAACAAGATACCGTGCTGTAGTCGAAGACCAAACAGAACTCATATGCCGCTATAGTAACGACGGCACTATCACTTTTGTAAACCAGATGTTTTGTAGTTATTTTGGAGGGCAGTGCGTAAGCAAAATATGAAAAAACTTTTTTGATTTGACTACTAAATTTGGCATCGATAACTTATATGATATGAGTAAATCTCTTACCCTCAAAAATCCTGTAAAAACAATTAATTCTACATGAATTTTTGAGAATGAAACTTCACACTGGTTTGAATGGACAATCCGTGCTATTTTCGACAAAAAACATAAACTCATTGAATATCAGGCAGTATGAAGAGACATTAGCGAAATGATTTATATGGAAGAAAAAGTCAAACAAACAAAAAATGAATATTTTGAGATGTACAAGACTATTATAGATAATATGTCAGAAATAGTCTGGATAGGAGATAACAGAAAAAGAACTATCTATGCAAATCCCAAATATCTAGAACTTACTTGATACACATTGGAAGAGATAAGAGGAAAAGACGTTTATGATCTCTGGTCAGATGAAACAAAAAATAACGTTAAAAATTCAAACCGAAATGTATCTTTTGATAAAATGTACAAATGAGAATGAATAATCGTTACAAAAGAATGAGAGATAATCCCAGTACTTATGGACAAAAAACCTTTTGTAGATGGAGGGATGGTAATTATAATGACTGACCTCAGGGAAATAAAGAGAATCCAAGAAAGAGCAAACCAACTTGAACAGATGAATAAAATAAAAGATGAATTTATCTCTGTAGCCTCTCACGAGTTAAGAACTCCAATGACATCTATCAAATGATATATTTCAATGCTTTTGGAAGGGGACTTTTGAGAGATAAATGATGAAATCAGAAACATATTAAGTCTGGTTCACAAGAGTACAGCAAGACAAATTGATCTTATCAACGATATGCTAGATATAGCCAAACTTGAATCATGAAATGTTGTTTTAAATTATGAAAATTTTATACTCAAGGAAATAGTCGATGAAATCACTAATGAATACAAAAATATAGCAAAAACCAATTGAATAGATTTATGATTTGAGAATAATCTAGAAGATCTAAAAGTAAAAGCAGACAAAAACAAACTCAGACAAGTCATTATAAATCTGGTATGAAACGCTTTAAAGTTTACCCCTAAATGATGAAGAGTATTGATAAAGACATCACTAAAAAATAAAGAATATGCTCTTGTAGAAGTAATAGACACATGAGTCGGTATAGAAGAAAAGGATTTTGACAAGGTATTTTGAAAATTCCAGCAGGTACAAAATTCTCTCAATAGAAATCATTCTGGAACTTGACTTGGTGTCCCTATATCAAAAAACCTTATAGAAAAAATGTGATGAGAATTGAAACTCAAAAGTGAAATATGAAAATGATCTGATTTCTATTTTACAATACCTTTAGCAATAGACTAATTTATATAATAAAATATTTAAAAAATGCTTGAACCAAAAAAATTTAAAATCCTTATAGTAGAAGACGATATAGCGTTATCTGAAATGTATAAAATGAAATTTACAAAAGAATGATTTGAAGCAGAAGTCGCAGAAAATGGTTTTAATGCCATTGTAAAACTTCAACAATTTCAACCCGACGCTATATTATTAGATATAATGATGCCTGACATGGATTGATTTGAAGCACTTAGAGTGATCAGAGAACAAACATCTATGAATACCAAAATTATAATGTTTACAAACCTTGATAAAAAAGAGGATATTGATAAAGCACTAAATTCTGGTGCTGACGACTATGTAATCAAGGCAAATATCACTCCAAAAGAAATCGTAGAAAAAGTTCTTGGATTGCTGCAATCATGAAAAAGACAGGTAAGATGTCCTCATTGCGGTACAATCTTTAGTATAGATGATTAAAAAATTTATTTATTAAATATTTATCCAAAAAATGAATTATTCAGTTAAGACGAATCTTGTAGATTATTTTAATAACCATTCCAATATTATTGTTTCTGATTGGATTGAGACTCAAAAAGATATTATTTCGCAATATAATCTTTCAGAAAAAGATTTTAAAGATTTTGCGGAAAGTATTTTTTCGTGAGTAAAATCTCTTTATTTGTCACAAATATTATGAAATAGTACTCGTGCTTGAATGAACTTTGTACCAGATAGTTCCTATG